>PBCP01000104.1 GCA_002717145.1 Planctomycetaceae bacterium
GTGACACTTTCGGCTGCTGTGGATGTGCCTGTCACAGTCGATGTGGCAACTTTAGATGGTACAGCAACAGCTGCAGATACTGGTCTGTCGGGTGACGAGGACTATGTTGCTGTGGATAGTAGTATTACGTTTGCGGGTACGGCAGGTGAAACCCAGACTGTTAGTGTTCGGGTTAACGGTGATCAGGTAGTGGAATTGGATGAGTCCCTGACGGTGAATCTGTCGAATGTGGATGCAGAGGGACGCGAAGCAGACATTGCAATTTCTGATGCCTCAGGATCGCTGACCATTGAGAATGACGATAACGCGACGGTTGGTATTGAATTGTCCGATAGTGTCGTGGAAGCCGGAGGTACTGTCGATCTGACAGTCACTCTGAGTTCTCCGGTTGATGTTGATGTCACCGTGGATGCAGATGATGTTGAAGGGACGGCCAAAGTTTCCGGTGCCAATGCATCAGAGTTTGATTACGACGATATTGATGAAAGCCTCACATTTTCAAATGCCTCCGGGGCTCCTCTTGAGTTAACGGTTCAGGTTTCGGTGAATGATGATGGAATCGTGGAGCTTGATGAAGCTCTTCAGGTTGTGCTTTCCACTCTCGCAGCCAATGGCCGTGCTGTCACGCTATCCAATGCGACGGCGGATATCACAATCGTTAACGATGACAGCGCCGTCGTTACGGTTGACGACGTTGTGATTGCAGAGGAAGCTGGAAGTGCAACGTTGACCGTGTCGCTAAGTGCTCCTGTGGATGCTGCAACCAACGTGGATTGGCTGTCTCTAGACGGTACGGCGAAAGCGGTACTAGGCGATTATACGTCTGCGACAGGTTCCATTTCGTTTGCCGCTCTGGACACTTCAGATCAATCCGTAACGATTTCTGTGGCAGATGATGATATTGTTGAATTGGCTGAGACATTCCATGTGGGACTACAGCAGGCAGTTGCATCCGGGCGAGATGTTTCTGTGGTAGATAGCATTGTGGAAACAGGAGGCAATACAGCCATTGTCGGATCTGGTATGGTAACCATCAGTAATGCCGATTCGGCAACCATTGAGATTAATGCTGATCAGGATTTCTATGTTGAAGGTGACGACGGAATCACCAATGCAACATTGACCGTTACTTTGTCTAATCCTGTCGATATTCCAATTCTAATTGACTATGCAACAGCTAACGGTGCACATCATTCTGCAGTGAACGCCGGTATTGCGTCGTCAAGTGGACCTGAATATGCGGGAGTGAATAGCACGGCGGACAATGAAGATCCTTCTGATCCAGCCGGACAATATGATTTCGTCAATTCGGCCAAAGTCGATGGTCATGATTATGATGACACTGAAGGTGTGCTGAACTTTGCCGCAGTAAATAACGGCCTTGTAAACGGCTCCACTTCTCAAACTATATCGATCCCAGTTTACGGTGACGAACTAGTCGAACTGGACGAATGGTTTACTGTGGTAATCGGTTCATCAGACGTCTTGGGTCGTAGTGTCACAGTCGACAAACCAGAAGATTATGTCTGGATCGATAATGATGACGAAGCAAGCGTGTCAATTAGTGATGCTGAAGTTTTGGAAGGTGATGCCGGACAGGCTTACGCGGTTGTCAACGTGACTCTGGACAACGCTGTGGATGTTCCTCTGGGAATCACGTATGAAACTGCGGATGGAACAGCCACGTCGTTGACAACTCTGTTTAACGGCGATGAAGATTATGAATTTACGTCAGGCGTGTTAAACTTCGCCGGAGCTGCAGGTGAAATCGCACAGGTTAAGGTTCCGATCAATGGAGATGAAGTCGTTGAGTTGGATGAGTTGTTCGAAATCAATTTGACGGATGCGGCTGCCAGCAATCGGGATGTAACCATTGGGGATGGTCAATCTCAAGTGACCATTCTTAACGACGATTCAGCAACCCTGCTGATTCGTGATGCTGCTGTCCTCGAAGGTGACTCTGGTGTATCTGTCGCAACGGCGACGGTTGTATTGAGCAATCCAGTGGATGTTGCAGTCACAACGACGTACGCAACAGCCGACGGCACGGCAGTCGATGGATCTGATTATACAGCTGCATCTGACAATGTCCTGTTCGGCAATTTGAAAACGGATGCCAGAACCTTTGATGTCGATGTGGATATTCTAGGCGACGAACTGTTTGAGCGTCATGAAGTCTTTACGGTAGAGCTTGGTGTTCTGGATGCAGGAGGTCGATCCGTATCTTACCTCGATACAGATGATGCACCTGCTGTTGAAGCTAGAATTGACGTCGTCAACGATGATCGTAACGATCGCAACTTTGTTGGGGTTTGTAATATTGTTGCAGAGCCTGGTGATGTTGATCTTGATGATTCAGTACGCTATGCAGCCTGGAACTTCAGTGTGGATAATGAAACTCCGGTAGATATCCAGTTTACAGTGGCAACGGCCACCGGCGAGAATCTGGAAATCGGTGTGCCTCAACTGCTCGATAGTGATGGCGATCCGGTGGCACCAGTCAAGGTTGACCATGTTTCCGCAACGGATGCCTCCAGGTCATACGGCGTCTTCAGTGTGGCTGCGGGAGACTATACCGTTGTGGTTCCCTCAGGGAACGATAGCGATGGTCTGATTGAATTGGCAGTTAGCTTGCCCGGCATCATTTCTGAATCTGATACGGAAGTGACAACACATGCCTTCCAGCGTACCGCCGCGGGTGTCTTGCAGTCTCAATTGGGCTACCGTGGTAATATGCCTGAAGTCTTTAACGATCTCATGGGTATCGATTTAGGTGTGGATCAGTATGACGCCTGTCTGGATGTTGACAGGAATGGTGTCCTTACGATGTTTGACCTGAGTGCTGTAGATAATAATAAGGGAAGTGAAATTCCTGGAGTCAGTCTTGTAGAAGATCGGTTTACACCAGCACAGATTCTAGATGTAAATCCGCTTGGAGCTCCAGAACTATCGATCTCAGAAATCTTTGGATTCTCAATCTACCAAAACCCACTGAATCCGTTGGATGTTAATAATGATGGACATATCAGCCCAATTGATGCACTCGTAACGATCAATAGTCTCAATGATGAAGGCTCACGTAGTGTCCTCGTCCTCGGTGATGACGAGGGAGATATTGGAGAGTACCTAAACCGCCAGCAGTATCTGTATGACACTAACGGGGACTTTGCGATAACTCCAATCGATGTGCTTCGAGTTGTTAATGCTCTGAATTCAGAAGGTGAGGCCGAAGCAGAATCGGCCGAAGCAGCTGAAGGAGAGGCCGCAACAGACCTAGTCTTTAGTAGTTTTGACCGGGTCAGTCTGAAAAAAGCCTCCTTCGATAGTACCGTCAATGCCTTAGCAACTGAATCTGTTTCCTTCCAGCTTCGACAGGAGTACTACACAACTCCCGTACAGGATTCAAATTGGGCTGCCGATGTCGATGCCGCGATTGCTGAGGAAGACGCCCCGGATGAAGATTTGGAGATTGGAGGCCTTAAATAAACGAGGTTGGTTATTTTTCAGCTAGTTAATTAGTGCCCCCGCAAACTCCTGTGAGTTTGCGGGGTTTTTATATGGTTCTAGATCGATGGTTGTGTGGACAGTGCTAATCCAAATTTAATAAAAACCGGCAAATTGGTGCTGGTTTAGTTGTGTTGGTAGTTCCGATTGTGCCGATATTTCCTATTGTTGTGATTATGCGAGGGAGGAACAAGCCTTAACTGATCACGAGTTTGGTAGATTGCTATTCGGGGAGATAGTCATGTTGAGTGCGAAAAATATCGCTAAAACAGGGCTTGTTGCATTGTTTCTGGTGGCGACTAATGTGGCTGAAGCTCAGATTTCTGAATTTCAGGTTAGTGACCAGAATGAGAATCAAGGTTACAACGACTATGAATACAGTGCTGCCGATTTGCCAGATTATATTCAACCGGTGTCCTTGGAAGTCAAGGATACGGTGTTCCGCAGGTCACTACGTAGGAACCAGGAGAAAGAACGTTGGTTTACGCCTTCAGGGTGGGCCGATCTGGGCTATACATGGAATACAACTCAACCGGCTAGTGGCAAAAATGGCCCCATCGGATTCAATGATCAACATAACCAATATCAGCTAAATCAGCTCTATCTTGTATTGGAGGCTTCACAAGGTAAAGATGACAACGAATCTTGGTCATGGGACGCTCGGATCGACCTTATGTTTGGTACAGATCATGACTATACGGTCGCTTCCGGATTGGAAATACGACAGGATGGCAGCCAACGTTGGAATGCTACTCCAGATCCTGTAAACGATGATTTCCGTGGCACACCGGCGAATCCAAGACCCTATTACGGCTTGAGCTTACCTCAAATCTATGCCGACCTTCATACGCCATTACTTTTTGGGATGGATTTGCGGTTAGGTCATTTCTACAGTCAAGTCGGCTATGAGTCAGTCATGCCACTCGAGAATTTTTTCTATACGCATACGATGAGCCGGGTTCATGGGCAACCCTTCACGCATACAGGTGCTCTAGCCTCAACAACACTGTTCGAAAATGTAGATTTGAGTTTTGGGATAACACGTGGTTGGGATAATTGGGAGGATGATGATCAGGGGGACTTGTCCATCACTGGTGGCTTAGGCTGGCAGTTGAACGACAGTGCATTCTCAATCAATTTTCATTCAGGGGACGATTTCATTGGTGTTGACAACGGTGGAAACACGCTCGTTGGAAACGTGACGATCGTCACATTGAATTACACTCGTAATATGTCAGACAAACTAACTTATGCTCTATCTGCCGATTTGGGGCATGGTGACGCGATGGCTGGAAATACGAATACAGGTGGCCTAAGCGGTGCCCGTTGGTATGGAATAACAAACTATTGGACTTATAATGTTGGAGAAAAACTCTCGACAGGGGTACGTGTTGAATGGTTCCGAGATCAGAATAATTCAAGAATCATGCCCGGGGCGTTTTCAAATAGCGTAGACGGCGGAAACTACGTCAATGTAACTCTTGGCCTAAACTATCGTCATAATGACCGCTGGACGTTCCGCCCCGAGGCGAGATGGGACTGGTCTGATACGACTAGCAGTGATCTGAGTGTCCCAGGAGCATTTGGTGACTTTCAGGAAAATGATGCGTTTACATTGTCGTTCGATGCAATCTTCAGTTTCTAGTGATCAACAAGAGATGCCGCATAAGTAATATTCGAAGAGGAGTCCGTTCAGTGACTCCTCTTTTCTATTGCTGTAGTAGGAAGGCCGCTAGATCTGCGACTTGTTGCGGTGTTAAAAGGCGATCGAATGCAGGCATAGCAGATACTTTTTGGGTTGTACGTTCATCAATGTTACTGCGGTTAATGATGATAGTTTTACCATCGGATTGGTTTAATATCACCGATGCCTCTGTTTCATTCCTTAGGATGCCTGATATCATCTTTCCATCTTTGGTGATGATTAACTGAGTCCCAAACCCCTCTTTAATCTTTGCACTGGGTTCGAGTAGCGACTCGAGAATATGACTGACATCTTTCTGGGACTTAAGAAAGGCAAGGTTGGGGCCAAAGCCGTTACCGTTATCCTGTTCCGTTGCACGGTGGCATTTGTGGCATCCTGCACCGGTGTTTGCAAAGAAAAGTGCTTGCCCTCGCTGAACGTCTGCGGTTTCGAGATTTGATTTGGCGGCCGCGATCGTAGTTGGAATTGGAAGTTGGGTCAGGTTACCTGGTCTCAAAAAGACAATGTATTGGCTTGCACCTCCTCGACCGGTATCCCGGTTTGGTCCCAGGGCCAGTTCTCCGGCAGGTGCCACGGTGCGAAAGACCTTGAACGTTGTATCGTTGGTGGCAAGCACCTCATTTGTGGCGTCCCAGGAATCGAGCCACCGAGGAGGCGCTATACGTTTGTCATGTCCGATATAGACCGTTGTTGGCATGACCAGTTCAACAGTGACAAGCGTTTTCCGAATTTCTTCAGCATCGTCATTAGGAGTTCGAAGTAACACCGTATTGGTCAATTCAGGGGAGATTGCAGTTATTTGGTAGGCGCGATCTGTATACGGCCGTTGCCCTAACGTTGGTGATTTGCTGGAAACCTGATAATGGCGTTCGGTTTCGGAAACGATGTTCAGTATGCCTTGTCTTTCCGCTGCTGCTTGCGAGCTTATACGCTTGTATTGAAACTCAGCCACGGGGCCGATTTGTTTGTCGCCGGAATAGATGGCTAATTTAAGTGTGCAGGTTTTGGTGATAAGTAATTTTCCGGGGAATCGTCGACTCGTACGGTCGGGCGTACTACCATCTAATGTATAGAAGATTTGAGATGGTTTTAGATAATTTAACAATGTGATATTAACAGATCCGCTAAACTCACCGCCGGGGGTATTGATATAGAACATGGAATTGCCACGATGACGATTCATCCAAAGAGCCGCCGTTTCGCGAAGTTTATCTGACTCACTTTGTAACAAAGGAGATACGGATTTGGGTTCAACATGGCCTTGTTCTGCAGCAGCCAATAGTCCTGCGAGCTTTAGATTAGCGGAATCAGAAAGAAACAGACCGTGCAATACTTCATTAGGCAGGTGGCGTTGTAAGACGTGCCAGGAAGCATAAAAGCATGTTGGGTCGGTTTCCCGACTAATAGCGTCCAGAACTCCCTGTTTTATCGTATGCGGAAGTTTCTCAAGGCGGGTGATAAATTGGTAAGCTTCGAATCGAATACGAGCATTTTTGTCCGTAAGAGAAGATTTCAAGACGTCCGTGGTACTACTATCTAGAGGGGGTTGGCCGTTTGAAATGTTACTACTTCGGCTAGTGTGATATCTCAGACAGCGAAGCGCCTGTATTCTTTGGTGTATTGGGCCCTGTGAAAGTATTTCGTAAAAAGAAGTGAGGTGGGCCTGACGTGTGTAGCGGCTTCGGATAAAAGCCCATAATGCCCAGGTAGATTGTTGAGTGGAAAAGGAGCCTTTTTTCAATGCCATCAAGATGAACTCAGGGCCGTCTGCACGTTGAATCAATTCTTCCTGAGCAGCGATTCTTCTTACTGCCAGCACATCGTTTAGGCCATCGATTAATTCCAGTGTCGACCAGTCTGCCAGTGGCTTTTCCCACCTTTCATGTTGTGTTTGTAGTTTATCCTGTGCGGTATTATGTTGCCAACGGACACGAAAAATGCGTCCTTCGTTTACCTGTTGGCCGTTATTGTTCCACTGAACGCCATACTCCTTACCCCAGCCAAGAATGTAGAGATTGCCGTCCGGGCCGATTTCTAAGTCAGTTGGTTTATACAGGGCCTTACCACCGGATACAAGAGTGTCGTATCGGTCTCCAGCCAGAGCGAGTCGTGCTCCCTGCCATTCGGTCCGGAAGAAGTGAGTACGGCGTTGAAGCCAATCGTTAAACATCCACACACCACGCAGCTCTGGTGGAAACGCCGGGGAGTCAAAATAAGTAGTTCCGGTGCCAGAGCCACCGAACATAGGGCCGACTAATTCCGGCGTAGGGAGATGGTTGTCGCATCGCCAGTTCGCACTCCACTTGTGTCCCCATCCGTAATGTGCGCCATAGAATGAATGAAAGACTCGGTCGCCCTGATCCTGATCGTTGTCGGTACCGATGAAGTTGAACTCGTCGTCAAAGGCTATATCCCAGGGGTTTCGATAGCCTCTGGATTCAATTCGTAAATCATGCCCCATATCCAAACAGGATAACACCCCGCCCTCACGGCCCCAGTCATCAGTGGGGTCATGATATGTCTTGATATAATCGTTTGCTGCCGAGATTCTAGGTTCTGGAAAGACAGG
This sequence comes from Planctomycetaceae bacterium, assembly GCA_002717145.1. Lineage (GTDB taxonomy): Bacteria > Planctomycetota > Planctomycetia > Pirellulales > Pirellulaceae > UBA721. Next base: position 7,779 of record PBCP01000104.1, read on the forward strand.
CGTTCCGGGAGGAGCAGGAATACCTGCCAAATCATGGAAGGGCTCTGGGGCAAAAAGTTTCGGGCCGTTGTGACCTTTGGAATTGCCTTTGGACATATACATGCGGCCGTCGGGGCCCCATGTTAAGCCATGGAGGCCGTGTTCCAAATTTCCCAGATCTGTATACAGTCTAATGTATTTGTCTGCGATGTTATCACCATCAGTGTCCTTTACAACGGTGAGGTCAGGCGCATTGGCAATCCATAGATCGGAACCGTGCCAGCAGAGCCCTTGAATATTGTTGAAGCCGGTTGCGAATTCATGCTTGGTGTCGAACGTACCGTCACCATCGTTGTCGCTCAAAATAAAGACACTGTCCCCGGGCGTGTCCGGTTTGGGAGATCTGTATTGCGGCCCCATACCAACAAATAGTTGTCCTTTGAAATCAAATGCCATCGCGCACGGATTGCGAGTGAGGGGTTCTTTGGCAACGAATTCGATCAGGAATTCGTCTGCCACATCCGGCAGTGTGTTGAGCTCGCCAGAGTTGTCGTTTTGTCCAAAACAGTTGGTTGAACTCGAAATAAAGCCCACCAGTAAAGCAAATAGAAAAGAGCGGTAATTTAGCATGGGGAATTGTGGGGTGAGGTCTAAAGTAGTGATTCAAGTGGAGTGCCGTGTTCGAGTAAGTTGTAGACTCGCCCGTCGCCATCGGTTGCAGTCAAGTCGTCAATTCCCATGGCTTTGTAGACTGTTGCCGTCACGTCGCCGGGAGTGCATTGTAGGTCGGCTGGAAATTCACCCAAACGGTCGGTGGAACCGTATGCCTGTCCTCCACGGATGCCGCCTCCGGCCAGGACGTCGGTTAAACAATAGGTCCAGTGATCACGACCCTGTCCCGATGCGCCACCACTTCGTGGATCCCCAATTTTAGGTTTGCGACCCATTTCACTCGTCACCATGACAAGCGTTTCATCCAATAACCCTCTTTGCTCAAGATCCTCGAGCAAAGCGGAATAGCCTTGGTCAAACATCGGGAGTAAGTCTTCTTTCAGGCACCCAAAGTTGTTGCCGTGGGTGTCCCAACTACCGCCACTTTTACATTTACTTGCCAGCGACATGTCTCCTTTCCAGAATACCGTAATAAATGGCACGCCGACCTCGACCAGACGCCGTGCCATGAGAAGAGACATTCCGTTGATGTTTCGTCCATAGCGGTCTATGGTTGCTTCAGACTCGCCATCTAGGCTGAAGGCGTTAGTGGTTCCGGCAGACAGCAGTAATTCGAGTGCTCTAGCCTGTTGTTTTTTCCAGACCTTGGTAGCCGCATATTGTTCAAATTGTTTTCTGTTGGCGTCTAGAGTTCCTAAAAGCCCGTTTCGACTACTTATACGATCCACACTTATGTCCCCCTGAAGAGTTAGTGATGGAACGGTAAACTCGAGTGGCTTTTCCAGATTTCCGCTAATGTATAGAGGATCGTATTCAACGCCGATACGGGCGGCGAATTGACCAGGCCGGGTATACGGTTTACGACTAGGCATATGGGGAAGGGTGATAGCATTTGGCAGTGTCCCGGCCTGTTGACGCTTCATTCCTACAACGGTGCCCATGTAAGGCCAGTCGTCAGGGAAGGGCGTGCGATCATTCCCTAGTCGTTTGAATGATTCATCCGGTTCGTGCCCGGTCAGGTTGTGATAGTACCCGGCGTGATGATCATTGGTATTCACTTTGCCGTTGATAGACCGAATAACCGCCAGATGATGCCCTAGTTTGGCAGTCATGGGAAGGTGTTCTGAAACAAATAGTCCAGGAGCCGATGTCTGAATCGTCTCGAAGGGCCCGCGATATTCAGCTGGTGCATTTGGCTTGGGGTCGAATGTATCTATATGGGAATGCCCGCCACACAGGAAAAACAGAATCGTTGATTTTGCAGTCGCGTTTTGACTGGCCAGTAGTGGAGTATTACTCAACCCTGGAGCAAACGTCATTCCTGTAAAAGCGGCGGTGGAAGCCTGTAGAAATGCTCTTCGTGAGTTAAAGTGTTGAGCCATAATGCGTCTCCTAAATGTCTAATACTGTGTATATTCTACCTGATAGGGGGTATGTGCTTCAGAAATCTTTGTCGCAATTTAGAATGGTCCGTCTCGCCCTTGCAGACGTGTCTATAATTCAGTTTAGTAGTGTGTTTTTTGGAGAAGTGTTGTGAAGTACGTCATCATCATTTTGGGTTTGTTTTTTACCTCATCTCTTGTTTTTGGCCAGGGTGCAGGCGAGTCCAATGCGTTAGATTTGAGGACCCGCAAAGCTATTCAGGTTTTCATTAAGGATGCGATGGAAATCGCTATTGAATATGAAAAAAATGGTGACCTGCAAAAAGCGAAGAATATGTATGAGCAAATTCAACGTCTAGACAATCGAATTCCAGGCATTGGTCAAAAGATTGATCTTTTAGGCCAGCAACTGGTTGCGGCGAATAAACAGGTCCATATGTTAGATACGTCAAAAGGCTGGACACCGATTGGAATGGCGTATAAAGGCAGAGAATTCCGCGTCTTGACTGCTGGGAGTTATACCATGTCTTTGCGAGAAGAGCCGACTGCCTTGGGCTTCGAATCCGGAGATGTGAAGAAAAATGGAATGACGCCGGATTTTCCTTTGGGAGCGTTGATAGGTGTGTACTTCAACGAGAAGAAGCCGGGTAAACCATTTTTGATTGGCAAAGAGGACACATTCGTTCCTGAAAAGAGTGGTATTCTATATGTCAAAGTTAATGTGCCACCGGCTATTGCTTGTGAAGGCGTCATCAACATCGGTACGAGTGGTTGGTTCAATTTGCCACCCAATAGCCCACCGTCGGGGACACCACAATAATTCAAGTTTCCAAAAAAATCGACCATGAGGGATATCTACTAATGACACCGGAAGAACGACTTGCAGAATTGGGAGTTGAATTGCCTGAAGCGCCTGCCGCTGTCGCAAGTTATCTCCCCTGTATCCAGACTGGAAACATGGTGATCACTGCAGGTCAATTACCATTTGTCGATGGCGAAATTTTGCATCCGGGGAAAGTTGGTGATCGTGTTCCTGTCGAGCAGGGATCAGAAGCTGCTAGAGTTGCTGTGATTAACGGGCTTGCTCAGATCAAGAGTCTGGTAGGGGACCTGTCCCGAGTGACTCGTGTCGTGCGGATCGAAGGATTCGTCCAAAGTGCCGCCGGGTTTCAGCAGCAATCGATTGTAATGAATGGTGCTAGCGACTTTGTGGTGGAAGTGTTTGGTGAAGCGGGAAAACATACTCGTACAGCCATTGGAGTCTCAGAGCTTCCACTGAATGCAGCATGTCAGATTAGCCTCTTCGTGGAAGTTAATGGCTAATCCAGTGTCCGTTTCTTAGGGGCGTATTTAGCGGAATTCCTCGACGGATTGATATCGTCCATCGTGATCACTTTGGATTTGCGTTTGCGTTTGTTCTTTTTTTTCTTCTTCTTACCACGACCGCGTTCCCATTGGTTTTCTACGGGACTGTCCTCAGAGCTCGCTTCCTTCTCTTTTGCTGCAGGTCTGTGGTTCCCCTTCTTACGGTGCATAGCCCGTTCTAATTGAAGAAGGTTTCCAAAATCGTCGTAATTCCATTCTCGGCGGGAGATTGCAATTCCTGCTAGTTTCTCGATTTGTTCTAAATGATATCGTTCGTGGGATGCACATAATGAAATCGCTTCTCCCTTGGAGCCGGCCCGTCCGGTGCGGCCGACACGGTGGATGTATATTTCAGGATATTCCGGCAATGCATAATTGATAACGTGGGAAATGTTGTCGATGTCGAGGCCCCTTGCGGCAACGTCTGTGGCAACGAGAATTGGAGCCTGTTCAGATTTGAATGCTTCAATGGATTTGCGTCGTCGCCCCTGGCTCTTATTTCCGTGTAACGGGAGTGCCTCAAGTTTTGCACGGTTGATGTTTCGGGATACTCGTTCGGCATCCTGTTTGGTTCTTACGAATACCAAAGTGCGCGCCCGCGGAGTTGCAAATAGATATTGTATTAATAGTAAGTCTTTGTTGATATTTTCAACGAAGTAGACCGACTGTTGGATGAGATGAATCGGAATGGCGTCTGGAACAACATTGATCGTTGCAGGATTCGATAGCCAGTCAGCGGCAACCGTTTTGATTGCGTCAGGCAAAGTTGCTGAAAATAGCAGAGTTTGGCGCCGGTTGGTGGTGAGTTTAACAATTTTGGAGACGTCGTCGATGAACCCCATATCGAGCATGAGATCGGCTTCGTCGATGATCAGGAGTTCGACTGAACTAAGATCAAGATGCTCCTGCTGGTGTAAATCGAGAAGGCGTCCCGGAGTGGCTACGACGACATCCATACCCTTGCGTAAACGCTGAATTTGTGGATTCGCACCAACACCACCATGAATCACCGTTTGCCTTACATTGCAATGTTTTGAGTAGGCGTCGAAGCATTCATTAATTTGAATGGCAAGTTCGCGAGTTGGTGATAGCACAAGAACCTTGAGTTTATGATTTCCAGCCGCGGTTGATTCAGTGAGTTGTTCAATCGCCGGCAACGCAAAGGCTGCTGTCTTGCCTGTGCCGGTTTGTGCACAGCCCAGTACATCCTTGCCTTGCAGCACAAGAGGAATGACCTCAGCCTGAATAGGTGTTGGCGTTTGATAACCCCGGGTTTCAATGGCACGCAGAATGGAGGAAGCAAAGCCAAACGATTCGAACGAAGCAGACATTAGTTCTCCGATTTCGGGTAGTTAGGCAGGCTGTCTTTCCACTTCATTAGCTTTCGAGTGAGTAAGTTTGTTATCAGTGGATATTGATTGGCGAGATTGGCAGATTCATCCCTTGATTGACGAAGGTTGTACAATTGAACATCAGTGCCGTCCGCGTTGATTAAAAGCTTCCAGTCATTTTGCCGTACTGCCAAAACCGGGCTGCGATCGTATTCTTCGGCTGGACGCAGGTAGGATGGATTTCTTCCATATTCCCAATACATCGGTTTGTTGCGGTTAATAGGTTTTTTAAACAATGCTCTTTTGAAGTCGATTCCGTCCCAATTCACTTTTGGAGCAGCAATGCCGGCCAGACTACAAAATGTTGGATAGAAGTCAACCGCGTTGATCACAGATGTTTTATCAACCTGAGCCGGCTCAATGGTACCAGGCCAACAGACTATTAGTGGTTCGCGAATTCCACCTTCGTAAAGGCTCCACTTACGTCCACGAAGTCCACCGGTCCAGCCGGGAGCGTCCAGTCCTTCTCGTTTATAGCGTGGCCAGGCCGTGGGGCCGTTGTCGGCACAAATGACGATGATTGTATTCTGTGTGAGATTTAACTCATGAAGCCTGTCGAATAGTCGTCCAAGCTGCCGGTCCATTTCATCCATCACGGCATAATATTGCTGTAGGTATTTGTTATCTGAGAATTCCCTGAATTTCTCTAGCTGATGTTGGGTTGGGCGAAAGGGATCATGTACATCATTGAGCCATAAGTGAAGATAGAAGGGGCTGTCTTGATTTTTCTCAATAAAGGCGAGGCTTCTATTTACATAGGTTTCGGTGTTTAGGTGCTTTTCAACGTAAGTAATGTTTCCCCGCCCTAATTTGGCGCTCTGAGCAGAAAGACCATGATTGTTGGGCTGTAAAATACGATCTCCCAGGCCTTCAAAGGAAACTAGAGATTGCTGAAACCCATAGGCTTGAGGTAGTGGCGCATCGTCGACATCCCGTCCCCCTCCCATGTGCCACTTCCCGAAGTGGGCGGTGGCATAGCCGGCATCTTGAAAAGTGCGAGCAATAGCCGGCACTGTTGGGTCGAGATAATCAACCATTCCTCGGGCTGCATTTCGCGCGCGAGAGTTTAGGTAGGAATTGATTCGATGGCGAGCAGGGAATTGTCCAGTTGTTACGGCGACGCGTGAAGGACTGCAGATTGGGGAGGCCACATAAAATTGTTCGAATCGAATTCCTTTGGCCGCCAAAGCATCGATATTTGGAGTTTTGATGTCGGGGTTTCCGTAACATCCCAGATCTCCCCAACCCATGTCGTCGATAAAGATCATGACAATATTTGGGTGAGACGGCTGTGTTGTACCATGGGCTGATGATACCGATAGCCAGAATACACTTGCTACAAACAAAATTGCGGTTGAACGAACCAACTTCAAAACCAAATCAAAATAAAGAACCTAATCCACCCTTAAGTATAGCTCATGTTTTCTGTTTGGCATGGCTAATGTTGTTTGGCCGTCTTTTGATAATAAGCCGTATTGCGATCGGGACTAAAGCCAATAGCGTGAAACCGATGATCAACGGTAAATTGAGCAGTGCGGGGATCCCGTTTTCAAGCAATTCCTTGAGAGGTGGCAAACGGCTTCCGAGATAGAGATTGACCAATGTGCCGGGAAGCATGCCGAGTTGACTGGCGACCCAGTAATCTTTGACTCTGATTTTGGTTATCCCCATTAAGAGGTTGATCGAGAAGAAGGGAACATACGGTGCCAGACGCATGCTATACAAATACCATATTCCATCTCGCTCCCACATAAGCTCGAACGAATCATATCGTTCTCCAAACCAGCTTTTAACCATGTCACGGAACAAGTAGCGACTCATGAGCATGGCGCAGGTTGCACCCACAGTCGAGGCAAAACTGACGGTTAGGACGCTGGCCCAGTAAGGAAAGATTGTTGCTGAAACGACAGACAGTGCCGTCGAGCCAGGAAAGCCAGAGGCGGTCACCATGACATATACGACAAAGGCAATGGCTATTGCTTTGACTAGATGAGCTTCCGTGTAGGCGATCGCATCAGCCTGTTGCTGAGCCAGCCATTCAAGCACGCCACGACGGTCAACCGTGAAGAACACCACACTTAATATCAGCACAATGCAAACTAAGGCCAGATAGCCTCGACGGGTCTTGAGTGGAGTCCCTGCCATAGTCAATGAACTAGAGTTTACCAGCGGGTGTATCGGCGGCCAGAGCGGCGATCATGTCGTGAGTTGCCGCCTCCACGGCTTCCTGCCAACGACTGTCGCCATACTTGTCGGCATACGGCTCACGCGAATGAGCGAATATGATACCTCGTGAGCTATTGATAATCGCCCCAAGCCCATGTTCATCAAACCCACTGGCAACATCAGCCGCTCCGCCTCCCTGAGCGCCAAATCCCGGAACAAGAAACAGTGTGTTCGGCATTGCCTCGCGTAATTCGATAAGCTGCTCAGGGTATGTTGCTCCGACAACCGCTCCGACTGATCCATACGGATGTTCACCTTGCCCTGTTGTGGCTTGTGCAAGTTCATTTACCAAAGCTGCAACGTGGCGATAGATCGGTTGCCCGTCAGCGATAAGGTCCTGAAAACGTCCACCCCCAGGATTGGAAGTCTTCACGAGAACGAAGATCCCGTTTCCATTTTCGTTGGCAACATCGACAAATGGCTGAAGGCTATCTTCACCCAGATAGGGACTTACTGTTAGGCAATCTGAAGTAAACAGAGTGCTTGCTTCCGGACCCAGAAAACCGTGCGCATAGGCCGTCGCCGTACTTCCAATATCGTTACGTTTACCATCCATGATGACGATGAGCCCTTTTTGGCGGGCGTATTGGGTGATTTCCCCAAGGGCAGTCATTCCGCATGGGCCCAGTTGTTCAAAAAAAGCGGCTTGAGGTTTAACCGCAGGAACCAGCGTAGCAACGACATCAATAATGCCCTTGCCAAACTCGAGATAGGCGTTTGCGACTTCTTCCGGTGATGGATTATTCGACAGCGGCTGAAGAGGCTGAGGAAGACTGTTCAGTCGGGGGTCAATACCTACCAGTGCGGGTGTCTTACAGCGTTGAATAGCAGCGACGAGACGGTCTGCGAAATTGGTCAAAATGAATCCCTCCTTGGTGAATTAGATAATACCTGTTTTTGAAATCAGATTCTAGGGTGTGTTGGGTTTCACGCGTCGACGTCTTCTGGGTTGACATTCTAAACCTGCAGGCGGATTAGAAGCAGGCGGATTAGAATTAGATACTATCAATAACTGGGGTGACGGCTAGTTGCAGATTGTCAGCTGGCATTTAGAATAGTGAATGTAAACGACGGGATGTAGCGCAGCCTGGTTAGCGCGTTTGACTGGGGGTCAAAAGGTCGGAGGTTCAAATCCTCTCA
>PBCP01000105.1 GCA_002717145.1 Planctomycetaceae bacterium
AGTTGTTTCAGTATCACCATTATTCTCAATAACAAAATCTGAGTGAGATCTCTTTCTTTCGAGACTCCACTGAGTAGCCTCTCGTGAGCGGAATTCATCTTCTTCCCAGCCTCGTAATTGAGCTCGCTTCAACCGTGTGGCTTCGTCAGCATGGACATAAACAATCTGTGTACACCAATCCTGCCAGCCTGTCTCAAAAAGCAACGCCGCATCGACAATGATGATATTCGATCTCGCCGATGCAAGGAAAAGCTCAAGTTCTTGCTCAATCAGTGGATGAGACAAAGACTGGAGGAACTCTCTATCTGTTTGCCCCTGAGGAGTATCAGCAAACACCAATTCCACAACTCTGGAACGACTGATCTCTGTTTGCTCATTCAGGATTCCTTTCCCCCATCTCTCAACTAACTGTCCTTTGACATCCTCATTTAAGAGCACCTGATGCCCTGCTCGATCGGCATCAAACACAGCAGCACCCATGGACTGGAATTGTCTGGCAATAAAACTTTTGCCACTGCCAATTCCGCCACAAATACCACAAATAAGAGTCGGCTTTGCCATCGTCGTAAGGAGCATTGATAATCAAAGTTGTTACTAAAGCTGAGTTTCATTCGCGCAGTCGCGCACCGTGGGGAGCCAAGACCAACCCTAGCCCAGGCAGGTATTGAACCTAGGTCAAATGAAATACCACTCCAGCATCAAACAGGAAAGGAATAGGAAGGAATCATAACCAACAGCATTAAACGGGGATGTTTAGGCAGTTAGCACAAGAAAAGATAATAAGGTGAGGCCCTGTTTAAGGGAAATTCACTGCTTAAACAAGGGTTGGATGTATTATAGGCACAGAATTAGAGAGTATCCAATCACCGTTTTGCGGCAAATTTAGAATTATTTACATTCGGCCCAGGTTGCACCAACATTGATATCCACCTTCAGAGGCACAGTTAGGTCAGCAGCCTCGGACATTTCCTCTCGCACCATTTGCTCCAGCCTTTCAAGCTCTTTCTCAGGTGCTTCGAAAACTAATTCATCATGAATTTGAAGTAACAATCGGGCTTCAAACCCTTCTGTTTCCAGCCGATCAAGCACACGAATCATTGCGATTTTGATAATGTCCGCCGCCGACCCCTGAATAACAGTATTGATAGCAATTCTTTCGGATAAATTCCGTTGTCGTTTGTCTTTCAAGGTATCAGGATTTCGAACATCACTGACTGCCCTTTTACGTCCGAGGATAGTTTCAACAAATCTTTCCTGATGAGCGGCAGCGAGTGTATCGAGCATAAACTCTTCCACACCTGGATATTGCGCGAAATATGCATCAATAAAGTCGGCTGCCTCTCCTTTGGAAATCCCCAGACTCTTGGCCAGCCCAAAGGCTGACTGACCATAGATGACGCCAAAATTAACCGCTTTGGCATTACTTCTCATTTCACTAGTCACATCTGCTGCATCAACACCATAGACTTCCGCGGCGACTTTGGCATGAATATCCTGGTCGTCGATAAATGCCTGCTGTAACGTTTCGTCACCACTAAAGTGAGCAAGCACTCGCAGTTCCACTTGAGAATAGTCCGCAGCCAGCAATCTCCAGTCTGACTGAGGAGGAATGAATGCCTTACGAATCTGTCGCCCTTCCTCACTGCGGATGGGAATATTCTGCAAGTTGGGATCCGTACTACTGAGTCGGCCGGTGGCAGCAACATCCTGATTAAATGCTGAATGAACACGGGATGTTTCCTGATTAACTAATTCAGGCAATGCATCCACATACGTGCTCTTTAGTTTTGCAATCTGGCGGTACTCCAGAACCAATCGTGGAAGCTCACCAACTTCCATCGCAGCGAGTTGATTTAATACTTCGGCGTCCGTGCTCGCTCCCGTTTTAGTCTTCTTAATGATGGGCAAACCTAAATCTTCAAAGAGGATTTTACTTAGCTGCTTCGGCGAATCGATATTAAATTCACAGCCGGCTTCTTCGTAGATGGAAGCTTGCAAAGATTCGAGGCGTACTGCAAACCGTTCGCTCATCGAACGAAGTAACTGAGTATCCACTCGAATACCATTGGTTTCCATTTCAACCAACACTTCTATCAGTGGCAGTTCCACATCGTGCAGCAAACTAGTCAGTTGATTGTCGTCGATCATCGTTTCGAGTATGTCGACCAGGCGAAGAACTACATCTGCGTCTTCAGCTGCATAGTAAGTGACTTGCTCCAATGGAGCCTGATCGATCGTAAGCTGATTCTTTCCTTTTCCACAAAGGGCCTCAAATGAAACAGGAGTATGCTTCAAATACCTGGAGGATAGCGTGTCTAGTTTATGATTTCGTATCCCCGGTTCCAGCAGATAATGAGCCACCAAGGTATCAAAATAGAGACCTTGCATACGTATGCCATGTTGTCGCAGAACCACCATATCAAACTTGAGATTTTGCCCCACTTTCTTAATATGAGGATCTTCTAAAACCACGCGCATCGCCTCACGGACCTGGTCAGCATCGAGTTGCAAATCTTCATCGCGGCTTTTAATAGGTACGTAGTACGCCTTCCCTTCTTCCCATGCGAACGAATAACCAACTAACTCGGCAGCGCTAGCCCGAACGCTGGTCGTCTCTGTATCGATACTCAGCAAGTCATTTTTTGTGATGCTGCCGAGGATTTCTTTTAATTGCTCGACAGACTCCACCAGTTGATAATCAGCTTGCCAAACGACCGGAGCAGTCGTGACATCAGCGTTAAGCAATCGATCTTTCAAACGCCGAAAACCGAATTCATCGCACAATTGCTCAAGCTCGGAGTGATTTTGTCCGCCGAGCTGCGCAGACTTCCAGTCGATCTCCATATCAATTTGGCGATCCAATTCGACAAGACGACGACTCATCATTGCATCTTCCCGTCCGCGCATCAGGTTTTCACGACGGTTTTTCGCTTTCACGGTATGAGCATTCGCCAGTACACCTTCCAGATCATTGAATTCCGCCAGCAAAGTCGTTGCCGTCTTGGGGCCAATTTGCTGAACTCCCGGAACATTATCCACGCTGTCGCCCACGAGTGATTGAAAATCCACGACTTGGTCAGGCCGGATCCCCCAGGTTTCCATTAAATCATCAGCATCAAAGATCATATCTTTACGAATGTTGTACATTTTGACGTTATCACTAATTAACTGGCGGCAATCTTTGTCGCTGGTAACCAGAAAAGCGGTACCGCCAGCCTGATCGATCTGCTCAGCAACGGTTGCCATCACATCATCAGCTTCGTAATTGGGGACTTCAAGACGTGCAATGCCCATGGCGTCAAGCATTCGCTTTATGTTGGGGATCTGATTTCTCAGGTCATCCGGCATCGGATCACGATTGGCTTTGTATTCAGGATAGAATTGATGGCGAAACACCTCGCCCGGAGGATCAAAAACTGCGACCACATGAGTCGGACTTTTGCTCTCAATCAACTCCACAAGATCTCGGGCATAACCATGAATCGCTCCAACAGGCTGACCACTCGGACCACTCATCGGAGGCAGAGCAAAAAAGAGCTGGTAAATCAAGGCATACGAATCAATCACATAGACGACAGAATCTTCCAAGGGAATCGTCTCGAATTCACGAGACGCAGACTCTTTATCTTCTTTGACTGATTTTAGATCCTGAGTCGACTCGCTGAGTGCCTCCTGCTCTGTCGGAGATGCCGATTGAGAAGACGGGGTTGATAAAGGAGTCGACGAAGTGTCCGTTTCATCCCCTGCACCGCTAAATAATTCCTGCTGTCGCTCTTCAGAACCCATAACGCCTCTATTTTGTATTCACATCTATATATAGTACGAAAAAATGACGGAAAGCCTTGGGTGACAATTAGGTCACGAGCTAAATCCAACTATGCCGCCACCACAATTCACGGGAAATCCACCTGATTGTAACGGATTGTCGGTGGTCCGAGTCTTTCAGAAGCTCATTCCACCATGATTGTTGCCACAAAAAATTTCAGGCAAAACAAGTTTGCCTCAGATATCTCTCGCTGTCAGGGAGAGTACGCCATTGGGTCACGAGTGCCTCGTTGTTAAATTTTGAGGGATATACTAATTAGCGAGTATTTTAGGGCTGAGTATACAGGTTGAGGTAAGTTCTGTTAGAAAGACGATACAAAATGAAGTAGTATTGTTGTAGCTAGACAGGAACATAAGTTCTTTTTACATTCATCAATTCTGTTGGTTCAAAGTGCAAATCGCAGTGATTTGAATCAACGTGGAGCTCATTAGCACGATGGCCAAACGAAGAAAACAATCAAACAACGAAGGCACGATCTTAACGATCGCATTCATCCTGTCGGTCATGACATCGATTGGAGCCTTTATTTGGATTGCCATGCTCTTTCAAACTGTGGAATCATCCAAGCGGGACGTTCAGACGGCTATTGATAAAGCCGATGCCAGCGCCAAAGTGGCGGCCAACGCTGAGTTTGTTGAACGTAGCCTGAGGCCAATGCTCGGTGTGGGCACTCAGGAAGAACTCGACGAGTTTGTAAGTAGAACTCCGTTTGAATTCGATCAAGGCAAGGGTGTTGTTGCCGAGATCGTCGAAGAGTTCAAAAGGTTTCAGGCTTCCTATCCAGCCTACGCCCAGGACGGGCAACCCATAGACTATCCGACGGTCGCCAAAGCTCTCAATGACCGAAATCAGGTTCTGCTCAACGATAAAAAGCAATTGCAGGCTCAGGTGGATGCACTGAACAAACAAATGGTCGCTCTTCGTGACAATCAACGCACTGATACCGCGACACAGTTTACGGACGCTCAGGCCAAAATCGCTACCGCTGTAGAAGATCTGGCGACGTTTCGGGCCGACCGTCAGGCAGCTTCTGCAGGCATTGATGATGCCAAACAAAAGCACACTCAGGCGTTGGCCGCTAAAGATCAGGAAATTGCCAGCCGCGACAATCAAATCGCAGATGCTCAGAAGCGACTGGATGATCAGGCAGAAAACAATTTGGTCACTCAGTTGAAGGCCCGACCGAAAAGTGAACGCTTCGAAATTCCTGATGGAAAAGTCACTTCCGTTAACGAAGCTTCTGGCACCGTTTGGATCAACATTGGTAGTACTGACGATCTTAAGCCATTGACGACATTCAGTGTCTATCCCGAAACTCAATTAGGGGTCATGCGAGGTCCCGAGGATATCAAGGGCCGCATCGAAGTCCTGAAGATTATCGATGGTGATTTTGCTGAATGTCGAATTGTCGAAGACAGTATTAATGATCCGATTCTCATCGGTGATCAGATTTACTCTCCACTGTGGCAACGAGGCATTAGCGTGCACTTTGCTTTGATCGGGTTCTTTGACATCGACGGTGATGGTAAAAGTGACCGCGACCGCGTGAAGAATATCATTCGATCTGCCGGAGGGGTTATCGATGCTGAATTATCGATTGACAATACACAAGAAGTTGACGCGGCAAACCTCGTGCGTGAAGGTGGAATTACCGTTGACACTCAGTATCTGGTTCGGGGAAAGACCGATGCCATACTGAATGTCGACCGACAGACATACAACCGCTTCGAGACCCGAGCGAAGGATTACAATGTGGAGTCCATTACGATCAATACCCTGCTTAATTATGCCGGATATAAGAATGTGAAATCGTCCACAGGTTTGGGGTCAGGATTCGATAACGAAGACCCGGAACCGCTGGTTAAACCGACACTCAAACCGGAAGACAAACGTAATCAGCTTCGTTTCCCTCCTCGACGTAGCGAAAGCGGCGGAGCGTTCTAAATACGGTCTGAAATCACCCACTCAGCGAAGCCAGCATCTTGAAAAAGGTGCTGGCTTTGTTCATACCTACATCTTGATTTAACATGAATTCACGTAGAAACTAGATGAAGAAATAAAAAGTCGCGATGACTTCTGGAGTTAAAGTCACACCACCATGTCGATACCACTGAATTCACAGCAGGTGCTGGATCGGGAATACCTCGAGATCCGAGGGAAGATTCTTGAACTGGCTGCTTCACTTGACCGTCTACAGCGAGCGGAAGGCTGTGTCAGTGAGGACCGTCGAATCGCTCTGATCCATCAGGGTTTAGAAATCCTGCTTCAGGATGCCGATCAATCCAAAGCATCACAAATCCAAATGTTGTTTTCCCGAGGCTATGAAGACGACTGGCGCGAACAATTCGAACTTTAATCCCCCTGCGTCCTGCCTTCTAACCGAACCTTCTATCGGAATCTAAAATGTACTACTTCGACCCTCACATTCACATGGTTTCCCGAACCACCGATGACTACGAAACATTGGCCAAAATGGGATGCGTTGGCATGAGTGAACCAGCGTTTTGGGCTGGTTTCGATCGAGGCAGTGTCGAGAGCTTTCGCGACTACTTTCATCAACTGACAGACTTTGAGCCCAAACGAGCCGCTCAATATGGAATTCAGCACTATACCTGGTTATGCATCAACGCCAAGGAGGCTGAAAATGTTGAACTCTCACGAGAGGTCATCAAGATGATCCCCGAGTTTCTCGACAAACCAAATGTCCTTGGTATTGGTGAGATTGGACTCAATAAAAACACAAAGAACGAGTCCACCATTTTCCTTGAGCACATGGATTTAGCGATGGAATACAATCAGCAAATCCTAATCCATACACCTCACCTGGAAGACAAGTATCAGGGAACCCGTATGATACTGGATATGCTAACGGACGACTCAAGAGTGGATCCCACCCGAGTTCTGGTAGACCATGTCGAAGAACACACCGCCAAAGAAGTTCTGGATCGTGGGTTCTGGGCGGGAATGACGCTTTACCCTGTTACAAAATGTACTCCTCAGCGAGCGGCGGATATTATTGAAATGTGTGGAGCTGAACGGTTACTGGTAAATTCAGCCGGAGACTGGGGGCCAAGTAAGCCAACAGCTGTACCAGATCTGATTCTGGAAATGCGGCGTCGGGGGCACAGCGAAGCGTTGATTCGTAAAGTCGTCTACGATAACCCGATTGAGTTCTTTAGTCAGAGCAAAAATTTCTCATTTACTCATCCTGAGTAAACACCGGCTGAAGTTATCGTCCTTCCTTAAAGTTGAGTACTCACGCTCAGCCGTAATGGACTCTATAATCAATGCCTATGGCTCTGATTGAACTACACAACCTGCAAAAGACCTATCGTGTCTATCAAAAGAAGGAAGGGCTGCGCGCCTCGATCAAAGGCCTCTTTAAACGTACTCACAAAGATGTACACGCGGTCAAAGGGATTGATCTTCAGGTAGAACAAGGGGAATTCGTTGCCTTCCTGGGTCCCAACGGTGCTGGAAAAACGACCACGCTCAAACTACTTTCGGGCGTAATTCATCCAACCTCAGGTACGGCCAGTGTCATGGGCTATACACCTTGGCACCGTGAAAACGATTATCGTCGTCGCTTTGCCCTGGTGATGGGACAGAAAAACCAGCTTTGGTGGGACCTACCCGCGCAGGAATCATTTCGTCTTCACCAACAAATTTACGGAATCGAACCTCAGCAATTCCAGAACACACTGGATGAGCTAACCAACTTGCTCGACCTACGTGAATTGCTCGGCCAACCGGTCCGTGAGCTGTCGCTGGGAGAACGAATGAAGATGGAACTCACAGCTGCCCTGCTGCACAGTCCGGAAGTACTCTTTCTTGACGAGCCCACGATCGGACTCGATGTAGTTGCCCAGCATAACATCCAGCAATTCCTAAAGTACTATCAGGAAAAGCGAAAGATCACCATTCTGTTAACGAGCCATTACATGAAAGATGTGGCTGCATTGTGTAAACGCGTCGTGATCATTGCGGATGGGCGAATCCAGTACGATGGATCGCTTTCCGGCATTATTGACGAGACGACCAATCGAAAACTAGTCACGCTACAGTTTGCCGACCCGCTCACTGATCAACTTATGAATTCGTTAAAGCGATTCGGTACAGTCGTAAGGCATGAAGCTCCGCGTGTGACGCTGGGAGTCACCAGAGATGACGTGCCAGCCATGCTCACCGCCATTCTTGACGCTCATGATATCGACGACTTGATTGTCGAAGAGCCACCGCTAGAAGAAGTCATTGCTGAAGTCTTTACCCGCGTCTCGGAGTCGTCAGCAGTTCAGGCTACTGAAGACGGGAATTGCTAATGGCGACTGCAATATCCTCTCAACGACACACTGGCTCCCGAATCAAAACATGGTGGACAATCCTCAAAATATCGTTGGAAGAACGATTTGTTTATCGTGGAGATTTTGCACTCGGAACTCTCATGAGATTCCTACCCATTATTACTCAAATCTTCCTTTGGTATGCCATTTTCGAAGCATCCGGCAAGAATCGAATCGAAGCCTATACGGCCAACGGAGTGGTCGCCTATTACATGCTGACAATGATCAGCCGCGCATTTTCCAGCATGCCCGGACTTTGTAGTGGTATCACTCTTCTGGTACGTGATGGTGAAATCAAAAAATATCTCATCCAACCTATCGATCTGCTCGGATTCCTGCTGATCACACGAATCGCGCATAAGCTTTGTTACTACGCGATTGCTCTGATTCCATTCGCATTTGTTTTTTATCTGTGCCGAGGATTTTTCGAATCAGGCTGGCCTGATGTGCAAGTGCTGTGCGCCTACTTCCTTTCACTCATCCTGGGGTTCTTGCTGGGGTTCTTTATCGAAGCTAGTTTAGGACTCGTTTCGTTCTGGTTCTTAGAAGTTACGTCGCTAATCTTCGTTTACAACCTCCTCAATTTCTTTCTATCCGGCCACATGTTTCCGCTGGACCTGTTGCCTGTGTGGGCATCTGAGTTTGTCAGCTTGTTGCCTTTCCAGTATCTGGCTTATTACCCGGCAGCTATTTTTCTGGGTACGATACCACCTGATCAGATCTGGCAGGGTTTGGCCGTGGAAGCCTGCTGGCTTGTCATCTTCATTATCATTGCCCGCGTGATGCTTAATCGAGGAATCCACCGCTATAGTGGATTTGGAGGATAATAATGACTGGCTACAAACCTTCGTATTTCAATGTCTTCCTAACGTTTGCTCGAAATAGTTTGGTGCGTGACATGTCCTTTCGCACCAATTTCATCCTCCAATGCATTTCAACAATTTCCTGGACAGTCATGAATATCGGCTTCTATTTGATTGTCTTTCAATACACCGACTCGATCGGTAAAGAGACCGGCTGGGGGCGAGACGAATTCTTTGTCTTTTTAGCCACGACGTGGATTATCAATAGTCTCGTACAGACATTCTTTATGCCTAACGCACAGCAATTTAGTGAGTTGATACGTTCAGGCAATCTGGATTTTGCCTTATTGAAGCCAATCGATACTCAATTTGCCATTTCCTTTCCCCGTGTGGACTGGGCAGCATTGTCCAATCTACTAATGGGTATCATTCTGCTTGGCTATAGTCTTTTTCAGTTAACGACCAAACCGGAGAATCCGCTCATTCTGGACTGGCGTGCCATCCTGATGTATCCGTTTTACATCGTCTGCGGGACGGTCATCATGTACAGCGTAATGATCATACTGGCATCAACCAGTGTCTGGCTTGGAAGAAATCAAACGCTATATAACTTCTGGTTTTATATCACCAACTTCTCACGTTACCCGATGGAAATTTATAAGGTTGGTTGGGGAATGGCGTTGTGGGTCTTTTTCACATTTCTGGTTCCCGTTTTGTTGGTCGTCAACATTCCAGCCCGAATCATGGCTCGGCCACTCAGCACGATGAATTCGCAAATGTGGCAACTAGCCGGTTTTGCTATCTTCGCAACTCTGGCTTGTCTGTTCATAAGCCGACGTATATTTGTTCGTGCTCTGAAAAGTTACAGGAGTGCCAGTTCATGAGTGAAACCTGTAGTAATAAAAACTCTGGGACGAATACGAACGAGTCCTCTGAGCCTGTGGTTTCCATACATCCTGTGATGGCTTACATGAAGCTGATGAGAATAGGCAATGTCTTCACAGCCTTTACCAACATTCTGATGGGTTTTCTCGTCGTGCAGTCAGATGTTGGCTCGAGTGGAATCAATATAGACAATGTAGGGCTGCTCGCGGCACTACTCACTTCCACCTTCTGCCTCTACAGTGCAGGCATGGTTCTTAATGATGTATTTGATGTCCATCGCGATACAACTGAACGACAAAACCGGCCCATCCCTATGGGACAGGTTTCGTTAGCCACTGCTAAAAAACTTGGCTGGGGGTTACTCGTTCTCGGGGTTGTTAGCAGCCTGCCGGCCGGACTCAACGGAATTCTGATGGCGGCAGCCGTTGCGGTCTGTGTCGTACTTTATGACTGGATACTCAAACAAACAGCTATTGCACCGCTTGCCATGGGAGCCTGCCGTGCCTTTAACATTTTGCTCGGTATGAGCCTCGCTAAATCCGAGTCACCGATTATTCTCGGCTACGAACAACACCATCTGATGATCGCTGGAAGTATCGGGCTATTCGTTGCTGGTATAACATGGTTTGCCCGAACCGAAGCCAAAGTCAGCAATCGCTGGCTTCTGATATTTGGTGTGCTGATTATGACAACTGGGCTCTTTGGTCTGGCAACATTCCCTCAATATGTTCCAAATCCCAGCCAACTTAGAATGCATCCGGATACCGCGGCCATGCTCGTTGGATTGCTCGGGATGCTCACTCTTTATCGTTGTGTACAGGCGATCGCCAACCCAGTTCCTGCGAAAGTGCAGGCTGGAGTGATCGGTTGTCTTCAGTCACTGATCATTCTGGATGCATCTGTCGTCTTGATTATGAGTGATAGAATTCTAGCTATTAGTACCCTGGCTTTGCTGTTTCCGATGCTCATCATTGGCAAAAAAATTCGAGCCACTTAAGCGTTACAACATTCCAACTATTTCTTTCCTATTTCTTAACTCGACATTACACCGGTCATGAAACACTTTATCTATTGCACCGTCCCCGGATTACGACAGCAGGATCTTGTACAAATGCCAAATCTTCAGGCATTAACAGCCAGCGGTTCTAAACAACTGCTTACTACAAGCTTCCCGGCAGTCACCTGGCCCGCTCAGGCAAACATGCTAACAGGTAAACGCCCGGAACAGCATGGAGTCATTGCCAATGGCTTTTACTGGCGAGATAAAAAAGAAGTTGAAATGTGGACGGCCTGGAACGACAAAATCCAAGCTCCGCAGATTTGGGATTTACTGCATGAAGTTTCGGCCGACATTAAGTCGCTCGCCTGGTTCCCGATGCTCAGCAAAGGTAGTGGAGCTGACTATATATGCATGCCAAAACCTGTGCATAATCCCGATGGCTCCGAATCTCTCTGGTGCTACACTCAACCTCAGGAGTACTACGGCGAAATGGTCGAATCCATCGGGCACTTTCCCCTGCAACATTTCTGGGGGCCATTGGCCAATATCAAATCATCTGAGTGGATTCTTCAAAGTGCGGTCAAAGCTATTACTAATTTCCTACCTCAGTTTTCCTACATCTATATTCCACACCTCGATTACGCTGCTCAAAAAACCGGACCGAACAGCCCGGCAGCACTACAATCCGTCACAGAACTCGATGAGACTCTGGGACGAATGATTGACGACATCCATGCTTCACTTGGAGAAAACAATGTGGTTTGGATCATTGCCAGCGAATATGTAATCTCCGAAGTGGATCATGTTAGCTATCCAAACCGTATCTTACGAGAAGCCGGTTTGCTTGATGTTCTGGCAGAGGAGGATGGTGAACATCTGGACCTTGAATCCCCGGCCTGGGCTTTAGTCGATCATCAACTTGGTCACATTTTTGTGAAAGACCGATGCCAGGAAACGATCGCACAAGTCCGGCAATTGATGGAGCAACAGGACGGGATTGCAGAAGTGCTGGCAGGCAAGGAACGATCCAAGTACGGTCTGGATCATGAACGAAGTGGTGATGTAATTATTCTGTCTACCTCGAATAGCTGGCAGGCTTATTATTGGTGGCTGGAGGATGCCCTGGCCCCCGGATTTGCGAGGACGGTCGATATCCATCGCAAGCCCGGGTATGATCCGGTCGAATTACACTTCGATATGGAAACAAAAAGTATCCCTCTGGATGCCACTCTGATCAAAGGATCACATGGAGCGCCGGTGAACGACGAGTCTCAGCGGGGAGTGATTATCTCCAATTGCTCCGACATCCTTGAAGGTCGGGACTGGCTCGACACTGATCTGTGTGATCATTTAGTCAACGCTATTAGCGCTTCACAGAGTTCATGACATCCCTTTCATTTGAACTATGATGAGTATCGTTAGGTATTCGTTTTTCCAAAGGCGTCCTTACTATGTCAGAAACTCCTCCTCTTCGAATCGGCCTGGGCCATGACACTCACCGGATCGGTGAAGGCGGCCCCATGACGTTAGGCGGTGTATCCATTGATTGTGATTTTCACCTCATCGGACATAGTGACGCAGATGTCCTGTTACACGCTGTTACTGATGCATTGTTAGGAGCAGCCGGATTAGGCGACATCGGAACGCTGTTCCCCAATACCGACAGTGAAAACGAAAACCGCAGCTCAAGGGAAATGTTAAAAATCGCCTATGCAAAAGTCATCGCTGCCGGATGGAAAATCACGAATCTAGACTGTGTGATTTTTGCAACAAAGCCTAAAATCAGTCCTTATCGGGATGCCATGATCCGCTCTATCAGGGAAACCTTGAACCTGAGTGACGGGCAGGTATTTGTGAAAGGCAAGACTGGCGAAAACGTCGGTCCGGTTGGACGTTGTGAAGCCATCATGGCAGAATGCGTAGTCCTGCTTCATCAGGCACCCGGGTAGTTCATAAGATCGGCTTTAAGATAACCAACTTACCTCGCTCCTCCTAACACTCCGCTCTGGCAATTTTTGATGATACGCGTTTACAACACTCTCTCGAAACAAAAAGAAACCTTCCAGCCTTTGGAAGAAGGGAAAGTCGGAATCTATTTATGTGGCCCGACTGTATATGACAAGAGTCACATTGGGCACATGGTGGGCCCCATTATCTTTGATACCATCAAGCGATACCTGAGCTACAGTGGGTATGATGTCACCTGGGTAGTGAACATTACCGATGTCGATGACAAACTCATTATGAAATCTCGTGAACGCGGGATTCCTATGGAAGCCATTGCGGAAGAAATGACCGCCGACTACCTCAGTAACCTTGCCTCCTTAGGCGTCGATCAAATCGACCACATGCCCAAAGCGACAGAGAATATCGACGAGATCATTCAATTCACTCGGGAGCTGATCGATAAAGGATTCGCTTATGCGGTCGACGGAGATGTTTTCTTTGATGTTAATGCTGATCAGGGATATGGAAAACTAAGCAATCGAACCGCAGACGCTGCTCAAGGCGAAGGGGGAGAAGCTGCGGCCAGGAAAAAATCCTCGAGTGATTTTGCCTTATGGAAAGCAGCGAAAGAGGATGAACCAAGCTGGGACAGTCCATGGGGTCAGGGACGGCCCGGGTGGCATATTGAGTGTTCAGCCATGAGCCGTAGAATCCTGGGTGAATCCTTTGATATTCACGGCGGAGGTTTGGATCTCGTCTTTCCGCATCATGAAAATGAATTGGCTCAAAGTGAATGTTGCCACGGCAAACCGATGGTTAGCTACTGGATGCACAACGGTCTGATGCGAGCCGGCGACGCAACCGGTAAAGTCGGCGGTCGCAGCGATCGCGACGAAAATGACAGTGAGACTCAGGCTACGGTAGAAACAAAGATCAGTCGCAGTAAGGGAGCCGGCGGCCTAGCTGATCTGATTGAAACACATGGTGGAGAACGCATACGCTTTTTCCTATTGCGGACACACTATCGAAGCACCATCGTCTTTAGCGAAGCTGGTCTCCAGGAAGCCGGGACAGCCCTTGAGAGCTTCTATCGACTGTTCGAGCGATACGAACGAATTACAGGAAACTGCTTCTACAAATTGGTACCAACAACTCAACGGCCAGAGGAAAACAGCCGCGATCAGTGTGAGTTCCTGCAACAGGTCGATGTTCATCGCCAAAGCTATCTCGATCATATGGATGATGATTTCAATACAGGCGGTGCTACCAGTGATCTATTTGATCTGGTTCGTACCATCAATCGTTACATTGACCAGAACGAAATTGAGCAAAGTGCATCGGAACAACATTTGGCAGCGCTCACTATTGCCGTTCAGATTTTGCGAGACCTTAGCGGTATTCTGGGTATTTTTTCTTCACCTCAGAAAAACGAGGCCGGTAATGATGAGCTCACCGGTCAACTGATGGAACTGATGATTGCATTACGAGCCGAAGCACGCGCCAGCAAGAACTTTGAAATCGCAGACCGTATCAGAGATGGTCTGGCGGAAATCGGAGTTACGATCGAAGACCGCAAGGACGGTACGGGCTGGCGAGTTGGCTAAGGTGTCAGGCTAGCGCGATGATTGGTAGACGGCATTGATCAAGGATTCCACATCTTTGAATTTATCGCCAGTGGCAATGGCTCGTTCCACCAATTGACGTGCATCTGATTCTGTGTGTCCCAAATTCCGCAGAACATCATACGTTTGATCAACAATATCAGGCTCAATTTCAGCAGACTCGGCCGTATCGCGAGTGACCATCAGCGCGAATTTAGCCATCTTGCGGCGTAACCTCGCAATAATACGTTCGGACATAGCCGGTCCAACGCCAGGTAAAGTGGTAAGGCCTTTTACATCCTGATCTTCGATCAACTGAGCAATTTCTCTCACCGGACGAACCATAGCCCGCAGGGCCTTTTTGACGCCCACTCCGTCCACACTACAAAACAATTCAAAGAACTCTAATTCCGTTTTATTGAGAAAACCGACGATCCTCGGAGTCATTTTCCCCTGAGGATTGCCGTCCATATAAAAAACGGTATGCAGCCCGACGTCTTCCCCTGACATAGGTTGAAGATTACGTCGAACAAAGTCAGGAACCAGCACTTCAAACTGAAAAGCACCAACTTCGATAATGACGGCTTCCTCATAAACTTCCAGTAGCCGGCCGGTAATAAACTTGATCATAGAATCGTTAACTCTCTATAGGATAAGTGCCTGTGATCTTAATATTCCTTACCTAAATAGGCATGACAGAGCGCAATCGCAAGTGCATCCGCAACATCATTAGGCTCAGGAGGAGCTGGCAGATTGAATTCGCGACAAATTGAAGCCTGCATCTGCTCTTTCGATGCACGCCCGTTTCCAGTTAAAACTTTCTTCACTTTGGTCGACGCATAATGAAATATTGGAATGCTATGCTGTGAAGCAGCCAAACAAATGACCCCTCGAGCATGCCCCATA
The DNA here is from genome assembly GCA_002717145.1 of Planctomycetaceae bacterium. Taxonomy (GTDB): domain Bacteria; phylum Planctomycetota; class Planctomycetia; order Pirellulales; family Pirellulaceae; genus UBA721. Next base: position 15,309 of record PBCP01000105.1, read on the forward strand.
ATGATGGAAGTCATTGGATGGGCATAATGAGAGTAAATTTTTTCGATCGCCATTTGATCCGGATTCACTGATTCGATCAGATCCTTGACCCCATCGTATATCTTCATCACTTTGCCTGGTAATTCTTCTTTACCCCCACGGATCACACCGGCTTCGACTATGACCAATTTATTGGCTTGCTGGTCAAGCACTCCATATCCTGTGACATTGACGCCCGGGTCAATTCCCAGAATGCGTCGGGATTGGATAAGTGACTGGTCAACCATAGATTCGATCGTAAGGTGATCCTGAGGATGAATATAAACAGGTGCAGCAGAGGATACTTTAAGACAGAGTCTTACGAGAATAGCGATCTGCCTTTTGTTGACAAAATCGTTATACTTGCGGCACGACCATTTTTGCTATACTTCTCTGACACAAAACTATTTAGTAAGGAAGCTCTCGTTCATGAACCGGGAAAGAATACTCGGACCACTGGATTCAGCGGATGACGATGACCGTTCACTTCGTCCAAAAAAGATGGATGAAATGGTTGGGCAGCGTGAAGTATACGAGCGTCTGATGATCGCAGTCGATGCGGCCCGAAAACGAGAGGAACCGTTAGGGCATATCTTGTTTGATGGCCCGCCCGGACTGGGAAAAACCACGTTTGCTACGTGCATTCCCCGTGAACTTCAGGTGCCGATCGAAATGGCAACCGGTGCATCGCTTCGAGCTCCCAAGGATCTTCTCCCCTATCTCACCAATCTGCAGGAAAATTCGGTTCTATTTATCGACGAAATTCATCGTATCCCGACAGCGGTGGAAGAATATCTTTACACGGCCATGGAGGACTTCCGCATTGATCTAATTCTTGGCGAAGGAGTAAATGCCCGAACCATGAATATGACATTGAAACCGTTTACACTGATCGGCGCAACGACCCGTGCCGGCATGTTGACGGGGCCTTTGCGAGATCGATTTCAGTTTCGTGAACATTTAAACTTTTACACCGAACAGGAACTTACAGAAATCGTCAAACGAAATGCGGTCAAGTTGGAGATGAATATCGATGACGAATCTGCACTCGAGATCGCACGGCGTAGTAGAAGCACTCCGCGTATCGCCAATAACCGATTGCGATGTGTAAGGGATTATTCAACCGCCAAAGAAGATGGTAGGCTAACTCCGGAAATCACTCGCAGTGCACTCGACATGTGGGAAGTCGACACGCTGGGACTGGATCGTCTCGACCGCAAATATCTGGAAACCATTGCTCGCGTATTCATGGGCGGGCCGGCTGGCATCGAAGCCATTGGTCATACCATGAACGTCGCTTTGGATACACTAACCGACGAAGTCGAACCATTCTTGCTAAGATCAGAACTAGTCATTCGCAGTCCTCGCGGGCGCATGGTTACCCAAAAAGGACTTGATCACCTCGGCATCAAAGACATTTCTGCCAGTGAGCCCGATGACGACGGCGGGTCGGTAAACCATCCCGAGCCCGATTCTGACAATCAGTAAGCGAAATTGGCTTCCATTCCAGCTTGAACAGGTGTAATTTCCTTACAAAACTTGATTACTTTGCCGCTATTTAGCCGGTTGACAGCTTTCAAATGCAGTTTTAGGATTAGTTGTTTACTCAGGGTCTTTGTTTGCCGATAGTAATGCAGTCGATATCCTTGAGAGATCAATCGAGAGTGAATGGTTGTCATACACTGGTGATTTGCACCGAACAGCCTGAAACTCCTTTTCATCTGTAACTCATTAAACGCGTCAGGTGTCATCATGGCGGTACCAAAAAGAAAACACTCCAATTCACGTTCCAATAAACGTCGTAGTCACGACGCTCTCACGAGTCGTCAGCTGAGCGCGTGCAAGGGTTGCGGTCGCCCGATTCCTTCCCATACAGTATGCCCTCAATGTGGTGTCTACCTTGAAAAAGGTCGACGGTTTTCAGCTGTAAGTGAAGACTAAAACGTACCGGAATCATTTCATTGGCTGACTTCCCGGTCGCCCTGCTCCCATAGCGTTGTTACTCCGGCAAGATGACTTAACGTTGTTTGGTGGGCAGCAAATACACTATTCAATCCTGATCTGCCCCCGCCCCACGCATTCTCTTATCGACAATGCGTGAAAACGGACCCAACAGCGGATCAGGTTTTTTTATGATGCGAAATTAAAAAACTGCTCTATATACAGGTAGACGTAACACATGAGTAATGTTGCATTTTTATTTCCCGGGCAGGGAGCCCAGACTGTTGGCATGGCACGCGAACTGGTTACCAATGTTCCTGCCGCCAAAGCAATGTTCGATCAGGCAAGTGAAGTTTTGGGCTACGATCTCGCCGAGCTATGTATTTCCGGCCCTGCCGAGAGCTTAAATACAACCGACCATAGCCAACCAGCGATTTTCGTTGCCAGTTTGGCTGCTCTGGAAGCGCTCAGACAGGAAAACGCCGACCTCGTAGAATCGTGCTCCGCTACAGCCGGTCTGAGCCTTGGTGAATACACAGCATTGGTTTTTGCAGGTGTGTTGACGTTCGAAGACGGACTTAGGGTTGTTCAGGAGCGTGGTTTGGCAATGCAAGCAGCTGCAGAGTTAACTCAGAGTGGCATGGTCAGTGTCGTGGGACTCGAAACTGAACAGGTGGAAAGCTTAGTTGAACAGGTGCGTCAAGAAGGTGAAGTTCTTCAGCTAGCCAACTATTTGTGCCCTGGGAATATTGTCGTATCCGGGCATTCCGGGGCCTGTGCACGAATCGAAGGTCCTGCCAGTGAGGCCGGAGCGCGAATGGTGATGCCGCTGGCCGTCGCCGGAGCGTTTCATACGCCGCTGATGGAGCCTGCAGTTGAAAAACTCACTGCAGTGCTGGAAAACGTCACTTTACACTCACCCCGTATCCCTGTCATATCCAACGTCGACGCACAGCCCCACACTGATCCGGAAGAAATACGTGAATTATTGGTTCAGCAGGTCGTTTCACCGGTTCGCTGGGAAGACTCCATCAATAAGTTTCTGACAGATGGAACTGAAAAATTCTACGAAATCGGACCAGGGCGTGTACTTCGCGGTTTACTTAAAAGGATTGCGCGTAAAGTCCCTTGTGAAAATATCTCGTGCTAAGATTCAGAGCCCATCAAAGACTGTTGTGGCGTCATTGGCTCTAAGATTAGAATTACATCCAATCGATTAAGTCACCGGCGAACAGCCTAAGGTGAAAAATAATAGGAATAAAAAACATGTCAGAAGAAACAAATAGTCAGATCAATGTCGATCTCACGGGACAGGTTGCCATCGTCACTGGAGCTTCTCAGGGAATTGGAAAAGCTTGTGCGTTGGACCTTGCACGAAACGGAGCACGGGTTGCCTGCCTTGCCCGCAACGCGGAAAAACTAGCGGCCACGGTTTCCGAAATTGAAGCTGCCGGAGGTCAGGCTGCTTCTTTTGCATGTAGCGTAACGGATCGCGAAAGCGTTGATCAAGTGGTGGATCAAATCGCCGAGGATTGGGGACGAATCGATATTCTGGTTAATAATGCGGGGATTACTCGCGATACCCTGTTGCCTCGAATGTCTGACGAGGAATTTGACACCGTAATCGACACTAATCTACGTGGTGCATTTTTGTTCATGCGAGCCGTATCCAAACACATGATGTCTGCCCGTTACGGACGAATTATCAATATGTCCAGCGTCTCAGGACTACAGGGGAATGCTGGCCAAACAAATTATTCCGCGTCGAAAGCCGGTTTGATCGGCATGACTCGAAGTTTCAGCCGAGAGATTTCGCGGCGCAACGTGACTGTCAACTGTGTGGCCCCTGGATTTATCATCACCGAAATGACTTCCGTTCTCAGCGATGAAATCCTTAAACAGGCCAAAGCTGGTATTCCCGCGCGAAAATTGGGGCAGGTTGCCGACGTCGCTGCCTGTGTTTCGTTCCTAGCAAGCGGTGCCGCATCCTACGTTACCGGTCAAACGCTGACTGTGGACGGCGGAATGACAGGCTAAGAAGCGGTTGCTCGGAAATTCATTGATAAAGAAACATTTTTTACACAACCCTTAGAACCTGAATTACCTCGTCTCTTACCTTGACCACTAGGGGCGAATTATTCTATTCTGATATTCCTGAATACACATTTAATCCGCGCGAGTGAAGTAACCATAGTGGTCAGCAACGGATGCCCCACAGATACTCACCCGCTTAAAGAACTACGAGGAGACCTCTTGTGTCAGTAGAAGCTAAAGTTATTGATGTAGTTGCTGAGCAGCTTGGTGTCGATAAAGACAAAATCACTCGCGATACTTCATTCGTAAACGACCTTGGTGCTGACTCGCTCGACACGGTCGAGTTGATCATGGAGCTGGAAGAAGAATTCGACACAACGATTCCTGAATCCACCGCTGAGCAGATCCAGACCGTTGGTCAGGCAATTGATTTTCTGGAACAAAACGGTTAAGTCAGGGCTTTAAAGAGAAATGAAACGACGAGTTGTCGTTACAGGCCTTGGGGTCGTAACGTCTTTAAGCCTGGAAG
>PBCP01000106.1 GCA_002717145.1 Planctomycetaceae bacterium
CGGAAAAGCAGCGGCAACTGCTGACCCGACGTCCCAGACCAGGTCTGGGCTATGGCTCTTTTTTATTTTGTCATTTTCAGCCTAAACCAACAACTTAACAAAAGGAGAAGATTTGAGAAATGGGACGTCGCTTAAACCATGAAGGTTCAATCAGCAAAGTAAAAAACAGAAACTCGTATATGGGTCAAATATGGGTATATAGAAACGACGGAAGTAAATTTAGGAAGAAAGTTTACGCCAAGACACGCAAAGAGGTGCAGGCAAAACTGAGTGCCCATTTGAGTAGCAACGCCAGCCTTTTTCGCTTCTTGCCTAATTCGCCGGCATTCAGCAATATTGTAAGTGAGCGGCTTTTCACAATAGACGTGTTTTTTCATTTGCAATGCTGGCAGGGTTGCAAAGGCATGGGTGTGCTCACAGGTACTGACGACAACGGCATCAAAATTCTTTACAGCGTCATATAGCTTTCGGAAATCGGTGAAGGACTGAGCCAGAGGATGGCGATCTTCGGCAAATTTCAAGCTGGCTCGGTTTACGTCACAAACAGCTACGATATTCTCCGATTCCACGCTACGAAGATTCGACCCACCTCGTCCTCCCGTACCAATGACAGCTATGTCCAGACGTTCGTTAAGATTGCGCGCTCGCAAAAATGCTGGAGCGGTAAAGAGCGTTGAGGCGGCGATGGCAGTCTTGGAAAATTGACGACGAGTTTGTTGATTGGCTTGAGGCATAATGAATTCCTGTTTGTTGAATTATCTCGGTTTGATTTTCGCCTATTGGTCGTCTGATAGCAACAAAAACAAAACGACAGCTTTATAATGAATTCATGAATACTACAAAAATAACTCTCCTGTTCGCTGTTCTCTCATCCATTGCTCAGGCTCAGGATGTTAAACCTCTTAGATACAATAACCCCGGATTAGTCGTGGATCTTGGCGTAGGTTTGTGGGCCTGGCCGGTTCCCTGTGACGCTGATGGTGACGGAGACCTGGATTTATTGGTGTCTTGCCCGGATAAACCACATAACGGAGTCTGGTTTTTTGAAAATCGTCAGGGCTCTACGCAAACGAATCCTCTGCCAGTGTTTGAGTCGGCAAAAAAACTCAGTTCTACGGTGCACTATGTGATGCCGAGTTATACAGCTACTGGAATGAAGGTGTTAAGTCCCGGCAAAGAGTACTTAGGTTTTGAAGGGCAGGGTACTGAAAAATCCACCAAGCTCCCGATCGCATCTAATTGGTATCGGCATCGGGGCGAGCAAACCAAAGGCCCGAAAGTTCGGCATAATCAATGGCGTTATGTGGATTTCGACGGAGACGGAAATGATGACCTGATTTGCGGTATTGAGGATTGGAGTTTTTACGGATGGGACGATGCCTGGGATAGCCGCGGTAACTGGACCAATGGAAAACTTCATGGGTTTGTCTTTGTATTCGAGAATCAGGGTACGACAGAAAATCCGAAATATCCCGAGACACCGCTGCAGTTACAGGCAGGTGGAAAGCCAGTTGACACATACGGCTGCCCTTCGCCAAATTTCGAAGACTTTGATAATGATGGCGATTTGGACCTGCTTTGCGGTGAATTTGTCGATGGTTTCACTTATTTTCAAAATGTCGGCACCCGAAAAGAGCCTAAGTACGCTGCTGGCGTTGCCTTAAAGAATGCTTCCGGCAAACCATTGGAAATGGAATTACAAATGATTGTCCCCGTCGCGATTGATTGGGATTATGACGGAGATGTGGATTTGGTGGTGGGCGATGAAGATGGCCGTGTTGCCCTGGTAGAGAACACCGGAATACTTGAAGAGCAGTTGCCGGTATTTAAGGCGCCGGTCTACTTTCAACAAAAAGCAGATACATTGAAAAGTGGCGCTTTGGCGACACCCGTAGGATTTGATTGGGACAATGATGGAGATTATGACATTGTTTCCGGCAACACGGCGGGCTATATCGAATGGTTTGAAAACCTAAGCGGTGCAGGCGTCGAGGACCCCAAGTGGGCTAAGCCTGTAAAAATTGAAGCCGGGGGCCGGGTTTACAGGCCTATGGCCGGCCGTAATGGAAGTATTCAGGGACCGGCCGAAGCCAAATGGGGATACACGACGTTGAGTATTGCTGATTGGGATTGTGACGACTTGCCAGACATTCTGGTGAACGGGATTTGGGGGCGAATTGAATGGCTAAAGAACACCGGAACTATCGAGTCTCCAAGATTTGCTGCGGCTCAGAGCATTGAAGTATCCTGGAAAGACGGGGCTCAGAAGCCTGAGTGGATGTGGTGGAGTCCTAAGCCAAACGAGCTCGTTTCACAATGGCGAACAACTCCGGTAGCCGTCGATTGGACTGGAGATGGCCTGATGGATTTAGTCATGCTGGATCATGAAGGCTATCTGGCGCTGTTTCGTCGGGTACGAGATGCGAGTGGCTTGCGATTATTAGGGCCGGAACGAGTGTTCGATGCAGTCAATAATAGTGTGACCAGCAGTGGGCACGGCGTGATCGAAAAGGGCCCCGGCATCTTACGGCTAAACAATGGAACGGCCGGCCGTAGTGGACGTCGCAAAATATGGGTCGCCGACTGGAATGGAGATGGAAAGCTGGACTTGCTGGTCAATTCAACAAATGCAAATCTGTTGTTGCAACGAACCTCTGAGGATGGGCGTTGGGCTTTTGAGGATGTTGGGCCGTTGGTCGAACGTAATATTCGAGGACATACGACAAGCCCCACGGTTGTCGATTTTAATGGCGATGGTAAACCTGATTATTTAGGTGGAGCTGAAGACGGGCGGATGTATTATGTCAGACAGTAAATGGCCGGCTGGTTAAATTGTGCCGTTTCGTTTCGCTCGGATGTATTCCTGAATGTTTGGAATACGTTGCTCCTCCGGTTGCTCTGGCCGTTTCATCCGCTTTCCTTGGGGCCCGGTTTGAGTCCGTTTATTGTGCCGGTGGTAGTCTAAATACTGCTCTGTAACATCGATTTCAACGAGCTTCCGCTCATTCTCACGTTGCTCAGCCGTTTTATAAGTAGGGTCTTCTTTGGGAAGAGTTTTGAGGACTTCGTCGTAGCCTTCAACTTCAGGGCCGGCCCAGCTATAAATCCCGTCAAAATCATGTGGGCGATCCAGGCGGTCTTGCTCTATGATTTTCTTGTATTCGTCACTGGTAGTCGGATCTGCATAAATTTGATCCATCTCAGGTGATTCCTCCTGAGTCGTCATCATCTCCCAATATTCCTCGCCATCTCCGTAAAGGTCGCCTACATAGTACTCGGCATGACGGTGAATTGGTTTTCCAGGAGCCGTCTTTTGTAAAAGTGACAATGAATGGTTCAAATCCTCCTTTGTACTCTGCCCCTGCTTGATTTCGGAGGTTATCAAAATGCCATTGGGGATTTCTTCCAAATTAACCATTCGAATGGTTGGTTCCACTTGAGTTTGTGCCGTCGACCCTTTGTCGCAACCGACGCTAAAAAGAGCAAGGGCCAGGCCGCAGATGATGATGGAATGTTGTGCATTCATAAGCTCAGTGTCCAAAAGCGTTGCACTCATTTACCCCGGAAATCGCAACGCTTTTGAATTATACCGCTTCGGATCGGAAGGAAAGCGTCTATTTTATGGAATGCTTGTCTTTTAGCCGTTGCCAGAATTCTTTCCAGTAGTTGTCGTAGTAGTCGTAGGCCGCTGTTTCGATGTGGGGTAACAGGGAGACCTTCGGGGCAGAATCGGGATTATAGCCCTTTAGATGTTTCTTTCCGGCCCGGTCTCGAGGGGAGACGAATCGCCATTTGCCATTGCCAAGCACTTCCTCGCAAAGTGCTGCTGCGGCAGGATCGTAGGCTCGCAATTGCTCGCGTGTTTGAATGTGATTATGATCGTGATCCATGGTTCGATTTGTGTTGTACCAGCATTGGAGAACTTCGGCCCAGTATTCGGCCTTGTTGCGTTGTGCATAGCATACCTTGGGGCCGCCGAACATGATCAAGACTTTGTCATCACCGGTTACTTTGACAGCTGAATTCGTTGGCTTGCCATTTACAAGAATATCTCCACGGTCGAGACATTTTTTGATCAAATCGGCAGGTTGGTCGGGGAACGACTTCACCAAAGCATCATAGAGTCGAACCGGAGTGTTACTTTTGATACGGCGATACCTTTGCGCGGCACGTCCGTCATTCCAAAGGCCCGCAGCTTTGGCGCGGTTGTGGGCGTCTTCCAATTTCTGAATTTGCTCGTTATTCATTCCGGCGAACTGGACAACATGTCCAAATTCATGAATCAATATGCTCTCAAGTCGCATACCGCCTTCGTATTCCAATACGTCTTCTTCGGCAAACAGGACAACACTACGATCACCAACTTTGGTAAGGAAGCCACGACTCCGCCAGTTATAGAAATCGAGTTCTTTCCCCGTTTTTTCACTCTTGAATTGTGGAATTTCGGAGGTGAGTTCATCGTGACCCACCAAAATACATAAAACCTTGCGTTCCCGGATTCGCTGGGCAACGTCCTTGTTGATCGACGTCATGATTTTGTCATAGAGATAGGCTGCTTCCAGGTGTGCATAGTCCGAGACTTTGTCGGATGTGGCAATCAAGATGTCCTGGACATAGGTTGCCTTCTTATAGAAATTGGGATCCAGATTATATTCTTTTGCCAGCTCCTCGGTCAGAGCTTGCACACGATAAGTAGTTTTGGCAGTGCATATTGAAGTCATGAATAGGCACAATAGAGACGCCAGGCGAATGACAGTGGTTTGCATGTATTTCACTTTGCAGACGGTTCATAGGAAATGGATTTACTTTATGTTAGCTGTCGGACAGTAAGCTCTCAATTACCCCTGATGTCGTGGTAGAATTCAGACATGAATACAAATCCTATGATGACAATGTTCCTTGGCTTCCTGTTGATGGGATCGTCGGCAATATTTGCGGATGAGCTACCTGAAGGTGTAGTGAATTCCCAAAACCCGAATGATGTTTCTTTAACTCCCACACAGTCCCTTAAGAAAATAACGGTCCCTGAGGGATTTGAAGTTACCTTGTTTGCAGGGGAACCTGATATTCGTCGGCCTATTGCTTTTGATTTTGATGATCGTGGGCGATTGTGGGTTGTTGAAAATTATTCACACCCCCATTTCGATCCGGATAACAAAACAGATCGCATCGTAATTCTGGAAGATACTAATCACGACGGTCAGTTTGATCAGCGAAAAGTGTTTTGGGACCAGGGCCGTTATGTAACTGCGATCGCGGTGGGGTATGGTGGGGTCTGGATTGGGAACACTCCGGAGCTCTCATTTATTCCTGATCGCGACTTTGACGATATTCCGGACGGTGAACCTACCGTGATCCTCGATGGTTTTGCAGTTTCCAGTAACAATGTCCTGAATAATTTCCACTGGGGACCCGACGGTTGGCTTTATGGAGCGATCGGTCTTAATCCGACTTCCTTGATTGGCAAGCCGGGGACTCCTGAAGCCAACCGGGTCAAGATTTCCCGTGGCATGTGGCGTATGCATCCGGTGACTCATCAATTCGAGCGAATCGCCGATGGGATGGTGAATCCATGGGGGGCCGATTTCAACGCAGTTGGCGATTTATTTACCGTCAATACTGTGATTGCACACCTGTGGCATATTGTGCCTGGAATGTATTGCCAACGTCGCGCGAATGAAGGAGATTACCCCTATGTCTACCGCCGGGTTCAGTCTCATGCTGACCACCTCCATTGGGGTGGAGGGACCTGGCAAAGTTCACGTCAAACAACGGCAACTCATAGCGTAGCAGGCGGCGGTCATGCACACTGCGGAGCTATGGTGTATCTGGGAGATAACTGGCCGGAACAATACCGTGGCAAACTATTTACTCTTAACCTACATGGTGCACGTATAAATCAGGAAGTACTCACACCCCATGACTCCACCTATGTTGCCAAGCATGATCAGGACTTGTTTATGGCCAATGATGAGTGGTTTCGTGGCCTGAGTTTAAAGTACGGTCCAGATGGCGGGGTTTATATCACTGACTGGCACGATTTTGGTGAATGCCATGACAACGACGGCTCGCATCGTACAAGTGGGCGAATCTATAAAATGACCTGGGGGATTCCATCAGCCGTTTCCATGAACTTACAGAAACTTAGCCAGCAGGAGTTGGTAAATCTGCTGAGTCATAAGAACGAATGGTTTGTACGGCATGCTAGGAGGATTCTGCATGAACGTATGGCCCTTGGTGTTGATCAGAGTCAGGCTGAGTTGCTTATCAATAGCAGGCTAAAGGGTGGTCGACTTACTGAGACGCAAATCTTGAGATTCCTCTGGGCACTCTATGGAATGGATGCCTTTAGTACTGATGACTTAGTCCAATGGACACATCATCGGTCCGAGCATGTCCGGCGATGGGCTATTAAACTTATCTTTGATCAGGGCGAACCTCAGAAATTTGGTGAATTGGTTCTTGAAGGCGTTGTTCGTCCTGGTATTCAGAGCCGAATGGTAGAAATGGCCTATGGCGACCCGTCTCCCAAAGTACTGCTGGCCATTGCAAGCTCAATGCGGCAGGTTCAACCTGCTAATCGGTGGATGTTAGCTGAGGCGCTTAGCAAGCAAAGAGCATTGCTGGATGATGAAACGCTGACATTGATGACATGGTATGCTATCGAGCCGTTGATTAAAGAAGATCGCCAGAGGTTTATAAGGCTGGCATTGGAATCTCCCAGTCAGGTTTTGCAACAGTTTATCATGCGTCGTGCAAGTGAAGGAGATGAGCCTGGATTTGAGGATGTAATAGCAGCGATTCATTCATATGAAGGGAAGCGGCTCGCTATGCTTGAAGGAGTTCTGCAGGCATTAAGTGGCGAGACACATTCGGAACCTAATTCGTGGAATTCTTTCTATCGAGAAATGAGTAAAACAGAGGATAGTGAAATTAAATCGCGACTCGTCAGATTGGCGGGGATTTTTGGAGATGAATCAGCGTTAGTGGCTTTGCGAAACCTTGTGGAAGATGAATTTGCCACTCTCGAAGAGCGGCAAAATGCAATGCAGGCTTTGGCAGAGATTCCCGGAGGTTTAACAACGGAATTGTTACACGCGACTATACTTGCCGACAAACAATTACGTGGTGAAGCGATTAGGCAGTTAGTGACCATGGCCGATAAGGAAACTCCCGCTTTGCTGTTAGAAGTCTTTGATAAGTTGGACAGAGACCAGCAGACCGATGCTGTAGCCGTTATGGTGACACAACGCTCCTCGTCGTTTCAACTCCTTCAGGCCATCCAGGGTGGTAAGGTCGGACAAGAGTCCGTTAATGCCTTTGCAATCGAACAATTGCGAGCATTTGGGGACTCGGAAATCGAGAGTTTGCTGACTGATTTGTGGCCATCTGATTCCACGCAACTGCAAAAGGCAGAAGAAATTAGTCGATTGCGTGTTTTAATGACACGTGAACATTTGGAAAGCGGAGACGCATCGCAGGGCAGGTTGTTGTTTTATAAGACCTGCTTTAAATGCCATCAGTTGTACGGTGAAGGGGGACGGGTTGGACCAGACCTAACTGGTTCGGGACGGAAGCAAGTCGACTACCTGTTAAGCAATCTGCTGGATCCGAGTGCTGAAATTGATGCGGATTACAAATTGACCACGGTGATTTCCAATGCGGGTAGGCTCTACAGTGGGTTTGTGATCCATCAGGATGACCGAGTCGTTCGCTTGCGTACTCAAAATGCGGACGTGCAACTACAGATGAAGGACGTGGATGAAATCATACCGACCAAAAAGTCAATGATGCCCGAAGGAATGTTGCGTGAACTTTCCGATGATCAGATAAGAGATTTGTTCCTTTATCTAACGGGGAGCAGGCAAGTGCCGTTACCCGCTGCGAACGATCGTTAAAGGCGATTGAGTAGTTCGGTTACTTTGGCTTCAAAGATTTCCTGCCACTGAGGATCCAGAATGCAGTCGCTGTCTTCCTGGGCACCGCCGACGTTTTTAAGTTGATCGGCTGTCGGACAGTAATAAATGTAGCCGTTGGTGTAGCCTGCTACAAAAGTGTTTGGGTGGGGCGATCGCTTCTTAATCCCAAGTCCGATTGGCACGGTCAATTCTCCGGGAAAGGTGACCATGACGAAGTTTCCGAGTCGCAACGCCATTACCTCCACATCGACCGTTCGTTTGCCTGCATCGACATTTTGTTGTTGATGCATTTTCAAAAGCCTAAGATTTGCGTTGACTCGGGTCAATTCTTCCATGCGGTAAATGTTTCCAAGATAGGTATTCATTGCCGCTTTGTTATTGGCATCCATGATTTTAAGCTCTTCGTGCCCTAGTGCTTCATCGTGCAGATAACGGCTAATGTGATACGACGGTGCATCAGGCGCAAGGTTGTGTTTGTTCGTTAAGTGAATGAATTGACGTAAATTGAGTGTTGTGCCTCTAAATCCGTTTACTAAGGATTCGCGGTATTGTTCGAGTTCAGCGATACGCGGCGCTAGATTGGAACGAGGAAGAGAAAGTGTTTCGTTCACCACAATTAGCCGTTGGTCATCATTTGGCTTTGCTCTGCGAATACCCTTAAGAGTGCTCAGTCCCAACATGTTGCCGTACACCTCAGCATGCCGCGGATGGTCTACGTCCTTGTATGCCAGGGGATTAATGTCTCCACCACAACCCTGTATAAATAAAGCGATTGTTCCTGGATCGAGATTGTCTTCAATAACCTGAGCGGCGTAACCTGTCATATCGGATGTGTCACCTGAACTGACAGGGGTTCCCTGTATCGGGTGACAGGCAAAGTTGAAAAGAACTGCCAGTGTTTTGCCGTTAGGTTTGTCGACTCGCAATATACCAACTTCCGGATCGATAGGACCGGTAGATTCGATTTCCTTGTTCGCGGGCAGCGAATAAGCGTGTCGGACATCAATTTCCGAGCCGTCTTTTAACTTCATGCGACGGTTCTCCTGAATACGGTCCTCATGGGCTCGGCCACTTCGTAACGTCACCGGTTCCAGTCTGGAGAAGGCCTGTTCGATTACTTCTACCGTTAGGTCTTCAGATTTGGGGCTGGGGATACCGTGGCAGTGACTGGCGTTAAACATGATGTTCCGAGAAGGAATGCCCAATGACCTTTCAATTCGGGCTCGGACATTCTCCTGGAAATCGTCAGGAATACTACCGATCTCACCGATGGAAACTACGTCCATGGTCACAATGACCAGTGTTGATTCATCACTTTTTAGAACCAATGCACGAGACAGCAAGGGGATTTCGACAACCTTCTTGCTAGGGTGCGTGATGTCTATTTTTGCAGCACCTGCCTTCAGACCTGCGGCGTGAGATTGAGTAGGCAAGAACGCGAGGTTTGTAAGGAGCAAGGTCAGTGAGAGTAATCGGTAATACATAGACACGAATCCTCAATTTTGAATGTCATAGTTAGGTCCCAGACATTTTAAACGAGTGTGACGTGTGATGCACTTACCTATTCGCCAATCACCTTGACTAAAATTCGCTTGCGACGGCAACCATCAAATTCATAATAAAAAATGTGCTCCCACGGTCCGAGGTGTAACTGGCCATCCGTGATTGCAATAACCACTTCGCGTCCCATGATTTGGCGTTTGTGATGCGCATCTGCGTTGTCTTCACCGGTTCGATTGTGCAGGTATCCACCGGTCTCAGGATCCGTGCCCGGATTGAAAGGTACAAGCTCTTCGAGCCAGCGTTCATAGTCTGCGTGCAGACCGGATTCGTAATCATTAATGAAGACGCTCGCCGTTATATGCATGGCATTGACCAAGACCAGCCCATCCTCAACACCGCTTTCAGACACAATGCGTTCAACTTCCCGATGGATCGACACGATGGCTCGGCGTTCAGGAACCTCCATCCATAATTCTTCGGTTTGAGTTTTCATAGCGGTGTCTTTCGGTTTTGCATGCTGAGCGGAGAGAGATATCGTTGGAAATCAGTAAAGCCTCTCATCAACAGCAAGTCGTCGATGAGAGGCTTTTTGTGTAGTTGCGATTACCTGTCTAACGACCTAGGTGCTGAATATGTCGCCGGATAAGTGGCCTTCGCTGTCCGAGAAACGGTCCGTCTTAACATCGACAGCATTGAGCATGCTGACAAACAGATTGTTCATAGGCACTGAATCGTCGTACTTTGTGTATGTTCCGTGGTTGATACCAAAGTTCTTACCGCCGGCAAGAATTAGTGGGTAGTTTCTGGCATTATGCGTGGTACTACAGGCACTTCCAAAGAGCATGAGCGTGTTATCCAAAAGGCGTCCATGTTCATCGTTGATGTTTTTCATCTTGTCGAGCATGTAACTGTAATGACTGGCTAACCAAGCATCATATGTGCTCCAATTTTCCCATTGCGAGGAGTGGCTAAGACCGTGGTGTCCGGTATTAATTCCACATGCTAATCGTGGGAAATGGTCACCAAATCCGATGCCATCCTCACGAGCCATCATATAAGTCATGACTCGAGTGACATCCGTTTGGAAGCCAAGTACCATGATGTCGATCATGCTGCGAATGTAGTTGGTCGGATTTTTGGTCGCGTCCACTTCGAAGTCAATGTGATCGGAAGTGAAGGGTTTCATTGGCGTATCAAGCCATGATTCATTGCGATTGATTTGGTCCTCGACGCTGTTAAGTGAGGCTAGAAATTCGTCAAGTTTTGCCTGGTCCCGGCTGCCGAGCTTGCGATTCAGTTTTTTACTGTCTTCAAGAATCAAATCCACAATTTTTTTGCCGCGAGCGATTTCTTTTCGCCGTGCAGCAGTTGCGTTTCCACCATCGGGTGAAAAATATCGTTCGAATATCTCACGATGGCGGTGTTCCGATGGGATTGGCTTGCCGGCATCGTCAAAGGACAGCGTTGACACGCGCGATTGGTATCCCACGCCCCCATCAGCCGAGAGAACGAATGATTTATATCGAGTATTTTTGCCGATCTGATGGGCGGCAACCTGGTCAACAGAGATGTTGTTGGCATAGTTGCTTGCTCCCACGTCACCACCGGTTAACCAGGAGTCACCAGCTAAGTGCCCCAGCAGTTGTCTGGATCGAGGATGGCTCAGACCACCAATGACGGTGATGTCCTCTCGGTGAGATTCCATGCATGACAAGGTGTTGGTGAAGGTGTAGTCTTTTCCTTCACCCATTGGGAACCAGCTCCATTTGGAGTGCTCTTCGGGCGTCTTGTCCTTGTTTGGAATTCCACAACCGTTTGGAAAGTACATATAGCACATTCTCTTGGGAGTATCCTTAGCCGACGAGGCAGTGGAATCGGCCATCGCTTCCAAATAAGGAAGGGTCAGACTCACACCAACTCCAGTCAGGAAGGATCGACGATCGAGATGCCAAGATTTACGACTCATAGTAGTTCTTTCTCTGTAGGTGCTACAAACTGCAAAGCTGCAGTACTCACTCTATTTTACCTGCTAGTTCCGCAGAAACATGGGACTTGTCACGATTTCTTCCAGAGTCGTCTGGAAACTACCGCCTCGGGCAATGGACTTCGTAACGATTTCATGGATTTCCTCTTCGTCGACATAGGACATATCTCGACCAAGAGCAAATGTCAGGAGATGCTCCACCAGCGATGTGGCGAACTTCTCACGTTCAAATTCTAAAACGTATTTCTTCATTCCGGCAACACCAGTCACCTGCGCCCCGGATGGGAGGCTGACGACGGTGTTGGGATTAGAACCGGGCTGTGAACCAAGTAGTCCCGCCCCGTTATAGTCTTCGAATACCAGCCCATATGGATCCAGCTTTTTGTGGCAATTTTTGCACGAAACGTTGTCGCGATGCAGTGCCAGTTGTTCGGCAATTGGTAATTTGTTGGTGTTAGGATCTTTCGGATCGAGATCCGGAACATTTGGTGGAGGCGGAGGCGGGGATTCACCAAGAATGCGTTCCATCATCCAAACGGCTCTTTTAATGGGATGCGCCTGCTTGCCATCCGAGTGCCCACTTAAAAAAGATCCTTGAGTTAAGAGTCCACCTCGATTGAGGTCTGCCGAGACGGTAACGGCACGAAAATCAGTGCCGATGACGTTGGGTATACCGTAATACTCAGCCAGGTTCTGATTGATCACCACAAAATCGCTATCGATCATATTGAAAATGCTGAGATCTTCTTTGAGTAAGTGATCCATAAAGTGAAATGTTTCCAACGCCATATCTGATTTGATGTAACGAGTAAATTGTGGATACCGGCCGATATCGACCGCCTGCTCGTTATGGCGATATAGTTTCAGCCACTGATTTACAAAGGAAGTAACAAAATTCCAAGAGCGAGGATCGCGGACCATACGGCTTACCTGTGCACTCAGATGCTTTTCGAGCTGTCTCTTCGCGGCTAGTTCATAAAGTTCGTCATCCGGCGGTCCGTTCCAGAGGAAGTATGACAGACGTGAAGCGAGTTCGTATTCGTATTGCTGTCGACCTTTGTTTTCCGGATTGCCTTCTGCCAGATAAATGAAATTGGGAGAACATAAGACGGCGACTAGTGTTTCGCGGATACCGTCTTCAAATGTGGAATAATCCGATCGTACGGCACTCCAGAAATTGTAGTACAAACCTATCTCGTCCTTCGTAGCTGGGCGACGAAAAGCTCGGCTGAGAAACGCAGTTAAAACTTCCCTTGCATAGATTTCAGGGGTGTCGCGATTGGGCGAGTCGAAAAAAATCTGAGTGTGGCTTTTGGGAGGCCAGGTGGCAAAGTATGGAGCTTCAAATTCAAGCTCGCTGACAACGATGGAGGATCCTGTGGCGGCCTTGTCCTTGATGAAGTCACCATTCCAAACTGAGAGAACCAGAATGTTGGAAAGAGATGTCATTTCATTAAGGTCAAGCTGTGGTGTAGGTAAGTTCTCGAGACGCCCTATAAATTCATATTGTTTGAACTCGCCGGGAGCGGTTTTGATCTTTTCGATACGATCAAAAGTCTTCGAGTCCTGTCCGTCGTCAGTTCGGTTCCCAAGTGAAACCTGTAGAACGGCCTGGCGTTTGTTGTTCTGAGTCGCTGCCGTTTGAACGCGAGCGATTTGTTCTGCCTGCTCTTTTCGTATTTTGTGGTCTGCAGCCAGCGGGGTGAAGACGATTTCCTCGATGTTCACCAGCCCATTCCAGCGGAAGTAACATTCGTTTTCGCCATCGTCTAAAGAGACGATGCCCAGTGGAGTGCAAATCCGAGCAGCATCGCGTGGTTCACGCTCGAGCTTGAATTTTGTGTTCATGCGGGTGTTACGCGAGCCAAATTCGATATACAGTTCAGTCTCGATATTCTCTTTTAAGGTGCTGCGGATAATCTCGACGTGATAAAGATCAGCCTTGGGGGGCGTTAGCTTAAATCGTGCAGTGCGGTTATTGCCGGGTTTCTCACCTTCTTTATTGATAAGCACACCATTTTCAACTATCGCTCTTTCAAGGCGGTAGGCATCGCCCCCGTCCACGGCATACGCTCTGGCGACTTTTTCAGTGGTCTTATCGGTCACTTTGGTAACCAACTCCTTATTACCATAGATTTTTGGGAATTGAGCATCACGTCCAACCGTACGAGCAGCTGTTACACGAAAGGCGAAGTTCCCTTTCACAGGAAAATCTCGCCGAATCAGCATTTTCATGTTCGGAGAAGGGGCGTGCCATGCGCCCGGAGCTTTTTCAACGTGCTGGAATGCCGAGTCCAGGTGCATGCCGTCGGCAACAACTTGGTATCGTGTTCGATCTGAACCTCTCATGCCGACACCAAGGTTTTGGAGAATGTTGTTGTATGGGGCTGGCCGACTTGCAGGATCAATGTAAACCGGTTCACCCAGCGTGTTGAGTACATCCGGAATGATATGGACGTTACTCACGGGCTGCGAGACAAAGCCACCAAATTGCCCTGACTTCTTATGGCTGGCTAATTCCTTGCCAATTTCATTGCCGACCTGAAGTCGGTAGCGTGTTATGGCAGGTTTTTCGGTGAAGATGGTTTGAGCTAGTGCTTCACGAGCCACCTTTTGGTAATAGTCCAGATGTAGCGGGGAAATTTGTTGTACGTTTCCGTTGTTGGTGAATCCGGATTTTGATTTGGCGTCTTCGGGTAAGGCGTCACCGAAATTCACATCGATTCCCAGCAGATCCTGAAGAGTGTTTGTGTATTGTTCCCTGGTCATGCGACGCATGACCACACGATTTGAATTTCGATGCGCCTTTATGGATTTCACTAACTCAACTTGAATCCAGTTTGTAAGTTGCTCCAGTGTCTTTTCATCGGGTTGATCGGCATCTTCAGGTGGCATATCCCCCTGATTGACCATGTCCAAGGCGTGATGCCACCGCTGAGCGTCTGGACCAGCAATTAAATCCGGATTGAGATTGTCCAGTCGAACCTTGCCTTCCTGTACTTCTGCGTTATGACAGTCGTAACAATATTTACGCAAGATAGGTTGAACGTCTTTTTCAAAAAGCTGTAATGCCTCTTGAGCGGTTACAGTTGAAAAAGTTACCAGAGAGATAAATGCAGTTAGAAACAGAGACAGGGACTTCATACGACACATTGCAGTTGCGTAGGCTTTCCAAGGTGGGATATTTGGAGACTGGTGGGGAAAGATCTTTCTTTCAAGGCTTTATTATAGTAGGAAGCGTGGGTTATGGGAATGTGAGTTGAAACGCATGTCTACTCGCAAAGAGCCTGCAATCAAGGTACATTCGGAGACAGGGAAAGAACTGAGAATACGACGAAATAAGGCACTGGTGCATTGAGATATTCGACTGGCGTACAACTTGTAGTGGCTTCATTAATCCTTTTGGCGGTGAAGGGAGAGGGTGTACAAGCTGAGGAGTTGCTAGGCAAATATACCCCCGCAGTTTGGAGAAATGCTACTGGAGAATCATTGAATTATCGTTATCGGTCACCTGCATCGGTTGAAGAAGGCAAGACGTATCCGTTACTTTTGTTCCTGCATGGTGCAGGTGGGCGTGGAAACGATAACCGAGGGGAACTGACCGATGCTGGCACGATTCAGGCTCTGGAAAAGGCTGGTGTTTCGGAAAGATTTAATTCATACGTCATTGCCGGGCAGGTGCCTAATGACAAATTGTGGGTAGATGTAGACTGGACCACCACGTCCCACAAGATGCCCCCAATTAGCAAATCGATGGAGTTGATGTTTGAAGCCCTCGACGCATTCATGACAAACCCTGAAAACCAGATTGATCATGATCGTATTTATGTGATGGGGCTTTCGATGGGTGGCTACGGCGTGTGGGATGCAATTCAGCGTCGTCCGGATTTCTTTGCGGCAGCGGTGCCGATTTGTGGTGGAGCTGACAATCGCCTTGCCTCTTCTTTGGCGAATCTTCCGATTTGGGTTTGGCATGGCGATAACGACGGTGTGATTACAGTAGAACGAAGTCGTTCGATGGTGGATGCCTTGAAACGCTCCGGTGGAAATCCCCGTTATTCAGAGATCAAAGGTCGCGGCCATGATAGTTGGGTGGATGCATTTGGACATGCTCCTCTGTGGACCTGGGTATATAGTCAAACGCGACATGTCCCCGGAGTGCGCTTTGATCCGGTTAAGAAAGAGGTTGAAGGTTGGACAGTGTTTGTAGACCCTTCCCTGCTCGAAGGCGAGCATGCGGAGCTTGGCCGCGATGCGATCAAGATGCTAGCCAACCACCTACAGCGGATAAAGATCTTTGTACCCGAAAAACAACTTAAGGCCTTGCAGACATTAGAGATTTGGCTTGAACGGCATCATCCGACTTTAGGTGCAATGCAGTATCATCCAGGAGTCCGTTGGTTGAAAGATAACGGGCATGACCCCCGTTTAGTAAATAAAGTGCATTTGCCGCGTGCTGCGTCACTCCTGTCTCGACAGCAAATCCTAAAACATCCAGCTGTTATTTTGCACGAACTGGCACACAGTTACCATGATCAGATTCTGGGGTTTGGTCACGCAGAAGTGAAGCAGGCCTACGACCGAGCTATGGCAGCCGGTAAGTATCAGAAAGTTCTGCTTTATACCGGGCAAACCGTCAGGCACTACGGGACAACGAACGAGAAGGAGTTTTTTGCAGAAGCAACAGAGGCATATTTTTATCGCAATGACTTCTACCCGTTTGTGGCAGCGGAGCTGGAGATCTATGATCCGTTCACATTTGAAGTGCTGGAGAAGATTTGGGGTAAATTGAGGTGACCCTACCGGAAAAGATGCGATTTTAAATAGCAACTTTACATGGTAATTTGACGTGGATAAAATCATTCTTTTACAAAACAAATCAGGATGAAAGAGAAACGCTAATAGGTGTTTGATATGGCGGAAAAAGAGTCTGTTGATTCCGGTTCGAGTTCATCGTCAGAGACGATGATTGAGGCGATAGGACTAAGCAAGTTTTACGGAGCCTTTGCGGCAACCAGGGACGTGTCCTTTAGTGTGCCTCGAGGTGAGGTTTGCGCCTTTTTGGGGCCTAACGGCGCTGGTAAGTCGACAACGATGAAAATGCTGACAGGTTTTCTCGCACCCAGTGAAGGTCGTGCGGTGATTGGTGGATTCGACGTAGCGACTCAGCGGCTGCAGGCTGCTGAAGTTCTCGGATACCTACCTGAAAATGGACCACTGTATTCAGAAATGAGTCCGCGTAGCTTCTTAACCTATGTCGGAAAAACTCGCTTGCTTTCGCCGGAAGTTCTTTTGGAGCGTCTGGATTACGTTTGTCAAACTTGTATGTTGGCTGACGTCTGGGATAAACAGATTGGTAAATTATCCCGAGGGTATCGTCAGCGAGTCGGCATGGCGCAGGCCTTGCTCCACGATCCTGATGTGTTGATTCTCGATGAACCGACCAGTGGATTGGATCCAAATCAGGTGCAGGGGGTTCGAGAACTAATTACGACTCTTGGTGAAACAAAAACCGTTCTGCTTTCGACTCACATATTGCAAGAAGTTCATGCGGTGTGCGATCGGGTTGTTCTTGTAAATGATGGCTCCGTCGTCTTCGATGGAGCTACTAGTGAACTGGGGTCAGACGGTGTGGCGATGGAAAATCGATTTCGTGAGCTGACCGCCGACTCAGGTGGAACGTCAGCGTCGTCATAAGCAGGAAAGCAATAAGAGGTAGAAAATGAAGATTCGATTTGGCGTCATCTGGCCAATCATGATGCGTAACCTGTCCAGTTATTTTTCTGGCGCACTTGGTTATCTGTTTATCATCGTATTTGTCGTAGCGGGGGGAGCTCTGGCGTTTGACGCCGAGTTTTTCACAGCCAACGAACCAAGTCTTGATCAGCTTACGGAATGGTTCCCTCTGCTTTTGCTGTTCTTTATTCCGGCATTGACCATGAGTGCTTGGGCTGAAGAACGAAAAAGCGGGACAGACGAACTGTTATATACTTTGCCGGCGACCAATCTGGAGGTGCTGCTTGGCAAATATCTCAGCGTGGTCGGCGTCTACACGTTATCTCTCTTGTTTTCGACCACACATGTCATGATTTTATGCGATCTTGGTGATCCCGATTGGGGCTTGCTGCTGTCGACCTACTTTGGATATTGGTTAGCTGGTTCGGCGTTGCTGGCCGGTGGAATGCTGGCGTCCATGCTAACGACTAGTATGACGGTTGCGTTTGTGTTGGGGATTGCTATTTGTGGTGTGCCGGTATTTCTCGATTACGCTGCGGCTTTTCTTGGAGCACGAGAGGTATTCGAGTCACTTAGTCTTTCGCGTAAATTCCAGGACTTTGGAATGGGGATTGTGCCATTTGACGGAGTGCTTTACTTCGTCAGTTTGGCATTTGTTCTGCTCTATCTGAATTTGGTCGTGATGTCAAAGCGGCTGTGGGTAAGTGGAAGGCAGTTGGAAACAGGTGCACAGTATGGTATCCGAACTATTTCCATCGGTGTGCTTGTGACTTGTCTTACAATCTGGTCGGGCTCAAGTGCAATGCGTTTTGACTGGACCAAAGAAAAACTATTCAGTTTGTCGACGACTAGTCAGGTGATGCTAGATTCGGTGGAATCGGAACGACCGATAGAGATACAGGCATACATCAGCCCAGAGGTTCCACGAGAATATGCCGAAACACGTAAGCGACTTGTTGGATTGCTCCGGCAGTTTGAAGAACTCAGCGGCGACAGCTTGAAAGTTCGGATAGTCGATGTGGAACCCTTTAGTGAACAGGCAAACGAAGCCAGACACTTCGGTATTACTCCAGTGCAACTGATGACAGAAGTCGATGGACGTCGGCAGGAAGCAGAGGTGTTTCTGGGGGCTGTCGTTATTAGCAGTTACGACAAAGTTGTCGTTCCTTTCTTTGGAAAAGGAATTCCAGTGGAGTATGAACTGACACGATCGATCCAGACTGTGGCACAGAAGGAACGTCTTACAGTTGGTGTGTTGACTACGGACGCTAACTTAATGGGAAGCGGTAACGAGTGGCAGATCATCACAGAGCTGAAAAAACAATATGACGTTGTACAGGTTTCTCCGGATTTGCCGATTTCTACAGATGAGTTCAATGTGCTGTTAGCAGTCATGCCGTCATCGTTGACAGATCCCCAAATGGATAGTTTGGTAGCCTACGTGTCTGAAGGTAATCCTATTTTGGTTTTTGATGATCCATTCCCCCTGGGGATGGGTTCACAGTTCGGTGTTACCGGTGCCCCTCGGCAACCAAAGCCGTCACAAGGTGGTCAAATGGGAATGATGGGAGGCGGTGCTCCACCCCCACAGCCTAAAGCTGATGGTGGACGGGCGACGCGATTGTTAGAACAGCTTGGCATCGCCTGGCAGTATGATCGTGTAGCGTTTGACATGACTAATCCTCATCCTCAAATCTCACAACTACCTCCGGAATATCTGTTTCTTACAACTCAAGGTGGTAATGCAGATGCTTTTAATTTAGCGGATGGGGTCAGTAAAGGCCTTGAAGAGGTGGTTGCTATATACGCAGGATCGATCCAGGCTGCTCCAGGTGTTGGGGATGGTGAAGTAATGGCTTTGATAAGTACCGGCCCCAATTCCGGTTTGCTGGAATGGAATGAGTTTGTCGATGATCGTCCTAATAGCATGGCTATGATGATGGGCGGTGGGCAGGCGGCTCGCCCAGCCTCTGATCCCAATCGACGCGTTGATGTTGCAAGTCATGTTGTCGCGGCGAAAATCTCGCGTGAAGGGGCGACCAAGGCCAATGCAATTTTCGTGGCAGATGTTGATATGATTTCTGATTTCTTCTTTCAGGAACGAACTTTTAGCAACCTGGATTTCCAAATGGACAATGTTACGTTTGTATTAAATGCAGTTGATTCGTTGGCAGGCGTTGATAGTTTCTTAGAACTAAGGTCCAGACGGCCTGCTCACCGAAGTCTTGTGAAAGTGGAAGAAGAGAAGAGTGAGTTTCTCAACGAGTCTGCTGCAAAACGCACTCAGGCCGACGAAAAGGCTGAAGAAGAGTTAGAGAAAGCAAAGGAAAGATTGGCGGTTCGAGTTAC
Organism: Planctomycetaceae bacterium; assembly: GCA_002717145.1. Lineage (GTDB taxonomy): Bacteria > Planctomycetota > Planctomycetia > Pirellulales > Pirellulaceae > UBA721. Next base: position 19,492 of record PBCP01000106.1, read on the forward strand.
AGAGATAGAATCTGATGATTCGCTTGATCCCATTGCGAAACAGCAGTTGTTGCAACAGGCAACACAGGATGAACAGCAAAAGCTTTCCCTGATTCAGGCGCAGATCGAACAGGAAAAGAACGACACCATTCGGGAAATCGACATGGAAACCAATCGTGAAGTTGCTGCAATAGAAGCGCGACATCGACGCAGTGCAATTTGGTTGCCACCAATTCCGGCAATTTTAGCTGGGATCGTGTTGTTATTGCTGCGGCAAAAGAATGAAAACAAAAACATCACATCTTCGCGACGAAGATAGAAGAACCAGGCAGGAATCTTAATCATGAGTAATTCAAATCTTGCACAATCCGGTTGGACAACAACTTTGGCTTTGGCTGGCGCTGCGTTGGTCACATTGGGAATCACATTGTTCGGTGGTTTTGGCGGATCATCCGCGGACATACAGGAACTTGTCAAGACAGGAGAATTGTATTTCGAAGAATTCGACTCTACCAAAGCGGTTTCTCTGGAGGTGACTGCTTTTGATGCAGAGTCCGGTAAGCCACAGATGTTCAAAGTGGAACGTAATGCGCAACAGCAGTGGGTAATTCCGTCGCATCACAATTATCCAGCAGATGCGGAGGATCGTTTAGGACGTACTGCAGCATCCGTAATGGGAATGAAGCGTGGCGCTCTGGAGACTCGCTGGCCAGAAGACCACGTGAATTACGGAGTTGTCAATCCGCGTCAGGATGAGTTAAATGTTTCGGACCTCGAAGGCATTGGGACTCGAATTACAATCACGCTGGAGGATTCGGAGCAACCAGTAGTCGATGTCATCATCGGTAATAAGGTAGATGGGCAAACTGCGGACTATTTTGTGCGTGCTCCTGACGAAGATGAGGTATATATTACCACACTTGATAATGTTGACCTTTCTGCAAAATTCGCGGACTGGATTAATACGGACCTTCTCGAAGTGCAGGGTGTGAACATTAATCAATTGACGATTTATGATTACGAAGTCGATGAAACGCAGGGGACGTTGTCGGAAACAGAAATTAGCCTCTTATCCAGAGAGAATTCGACAGCTGACTGGCAATTGGATGGATTGGAAGATGAAGCAATGGAAGTAGATGCAGATGCGTTGACTGATATTGTTTCCACACTGGATAACTTTAAGATTGCGGGCGTTCGGCCTAAACAGGAAGGGCTGACTGCAGATCTAGCATTGGATATGGAGCGAATTCTTAATGTTGACGTAGCTCAACGCAATGCCTTTGCTCAGCGTATGGTGCAACAAATTAATCAGGACCTACTCCGACGTGGATTTCGGCTGCAACCTGGGCCTTCCGGTGCTCCAGACGATATTTCTCTGTTGGCTTTACAGGGAGAATTGACTGCCGGTACTACTGAAGGCCTTTCCTACCGATTGTATTTCGGTCGAGCCTTTGCTGGTTCCCAGGATGAATTGGAAATTGGTTTGGAATCCGGCGACGAGTCCACTGCAGAGAAAGAAGAATCTACCGAAAGTGACACAGGCGAGGCGGTTGAAAATGTTGAGTCGCTCGATACTCCGTTGGAATTAGAGCCAAATGTCGATGATGCCACCGAGGAAATAGACCCTGCAAATCAACCCGGACGATATGTCTTCGTCCGCGTTGGGTTTGATGAGGCACTGCTTGGTGGTCGACCGGAAGAACCGGTTGAACTAGAATTGCCGGAAATCCTTAAGGAAGCCGAAACAGTCGACGAAGGTGAACCTACCGATGAACCCGATGACGCTAGTTCTGATGACGGAGCCGATGAAGCCGAGTCAGCAGAAGAGCCAGAGCAAGGTAGTAATGAACCGACTGTAGAAAATGCTAACGAAAGCGCTTGTCAGGAAGAGCAGGCAGCCGACGAACCTGAACAACAAGACACACCGGAATCTGAAGACACAGCCGAAAACACTCCGTCAAAGGAGGAACCGTCCGAAGCGGAAGAGGGCGAAGAATCTGAAAAGGGCGAAGAGCCTGAAGAAAATCCTGAAGAAGATATCGAAGCAATTCGTCGTCAATATGAAGCTGACCTGAATGCTTATAAGTTAGCGCAGCAGGGATATGAGACCGAAATGGCCGATTACGAACAGAAACTAGCCGACGGCAAGCAGAAAGCCGATGAACTGAATCGCCGTTTTGCTCTTTGGTATTATGTTATTCCAGGGGAGCAATACGATAAACTTCGATTAAGTCGTCCTCAGCTTATTCGTGAGAAATCCGATGAGCCGGAAGCTCCGGCTGGTTTACCAGGCGGACTACCTGGGGGGGGGCCAGGCGGACTACCTGGGGGGAATCTACCTCCTGGGCTTAACTTGCCTCAATAAAACGGCGGTATTGGTCACGTGAGAGGTTAGAATGACAGTCTGTTTTTCGACTGGATGATTCAATGATCTTTCCCGACCTTACCTTTAAAAGCTCGCTACGTCCCAGTCAGGTAGAGGTAGTGGCATCGGCCGAGTCGTCTGCCAATCAGATGGAGCGAAAATTGTATGTTAATGCTCCTCCAGGCTCCGGGAAGACGGTGACGGGCCTTTATCTTTGGTCACAAGTCTACAAGTGTCCGGCTGTCGTTGTTAGTCCAAATTCAGCCATCCAGTCTCAATGGTTAGCGCGAACTGATCTCTTTGAGGCAAACGGTGAACCTATTCCGGATGAGTGGCTATCTTCCGATCCCAAGAAGCCGGCATTATTTACGTCGCTAACCTATCAAGCCTTAACGATGCCGTCGCGAGGAAGCGATGATTTGAGTGAGACTGCTTTGCAGCATTGGATCGAAAGTCTGTTACAGAAGGAGCAATCGCATTCGGAAGAAGAAGCCGAATTATGGATTCGGGATCTACATGAACACAATCCGGAGTACTTTCAGGAGCGATTGTCTTATTACACCAGGAAAGTTCGCGATGATATTACCAGAGGGAATGACGCATTGTCGGTCTTGCACGCGAGTGCCCTCGAGAATCTGCAAAATCTCAAGAATGCCGGAGTGAAATTAATCATTCTCGACGAATGCCATCATTTAGTTGGGCATTGGGGCCGAGTGTTAAATGCGATTACGGAATATCTTGATGACCCGATTGTTGTTGGATTGACAGCCACGCCACCGGTTGAAGAGGAATCTGAGGTAAACGACTGGTCGATTTACGAATCATTGTTGGGGGAGATTGATTATGAAGTTCCGGTCCCGGCCGTCATTAAAGATGGTTTTCTGGCACCTTATAAAGATCTATGTTACTTTGTCAGGCCAACTGATGACGAATTGGAATTTATCTCCAACACAAGTGAACGCATGCAGGAGATTTTAGATGTCCTGCAACATGTCTCCGAAGGCGAAGATCGAGTTCCACTCAACGTCTGGGCTTATCAAACATTAGAGAAAATGGAGTTGCCATTGAGGCCCGCTAAAAGCTGGGGGGAATATGAAAAGAGATATTCTTCCTTTGCCTGGGCTGCCCGTGTTCTTTTAGCCAAGCACGGCCTGGAGTTGCCGCCTAATGCCAGAGAGTTGCCTCAGGAGCAAATTGACGAAGTTGAGGATCTGTTGTCGTACTGCGTTCCAGTGATCGATCCCTACGTGCGTCTATACTTAATGAGGACGCAAAATGAAGATCACTTGAAACTTGCAGAAAGAGTCAAAAGTCACCTGAGATTGTTAGGTTCCCAAATTACAGAAACAGGGAACCAGGTTTGCGCATCGCCAGTTACCAGAATTCTGGCATACTCTAAAAGCAAAGCCCTGGCGCTTCTACCAATTCTCTCACGTGAGAAGGAGATGCTTGGTGAGTCGATACGGGCGGTAGTGGTTTGCGATTACGAAAAGACATCGGCGGTAAATCCGGAGGTAGGCCATATTCTCGACAGTGAAGTCGGAGGTGCGGTTGCAGCATTTCGAGCCTTATTACAGGATGCCAGGACTGACAATCTCGACCCTGTTCTTGTAACAGGGTCCACCGTTCTGGTGGATGACGACTTATATCTTGTTTTTCATGAATATGCGTCTCAGTGGCTTCAAAATAAGGATTTTGAGGTCGAATTGCGATGGGGGGCTCAGGATGGCTATAGATTGCTTAAGGCCAAAGGAGCAGACTGGGTTCCCCGAGTGTATATCGAATTGGTGACAGAATTCTTTCAGGCAGGATATACCAAATGTCTGGTCGGTACGCGGGGACTGCTAGGCGAAGGGTGGGACGCCAATAAGATTAATGTGTTGGTCGATTTAACATCGGTAACCACCTCGATGAGCGTGAATCAACTTCGCGGACGATCGATTCGGCTGGATGGCGATGTTCCACGTAAATTGGCCCATAACTGGGACGTGGTTTGTCTCGCTCCAGAGTTTTTGAAAGGGCTGTCGGATTATTATCGGTTCTGTAAGAAACATACTCGCATTTATGGAGTCACAGATGATGGGGTAATCGAAAAGGGGGTTGGGCATGTGCACCCGGCATTTACTGAATTAAAACCAATAGGTGTCGAAAGTGTCGCTTCCTTGATTTCTGAAGAGATGCTTGAAAGGGCCGGTAATCGGGACGAAAACTACTTGTTGTGGGGGATTGGTGAACCCTTTAAAGGGCAGGCCGCCAAGTCCATTCAAATCCCGCTTGGCCGTCGGGAAGGTGGACAGGGCTTCCCTCCGTTTTCAAGTGATTCAACGGCCTGGACTGCCGAATCGCTAACCAAAAAAATCTCTGAGGTAATCGTCTGTGCGTTGCGAGATGCGGGAAAGGTCAAATGGGGTAATGAATCTGAATTGCTGGACCAACTTTTTGTTGGTGAAAAGGCAGGGGGATACGTCCGTGTCTTTCTGCAGGAAGCAACTGAAGAGGAGATTAAGGAGTTCACACAAGCATTAACAGACGTATTCTCACCTCCTCTTGGAGCGCGATACGTCATAGAACGATACGTGGACTTGAAGGAGTTTTCAACGCGAATTCGTCACCCATGGTTTGCTACCGTTCTACCTGGGTTGTTGAAAAAGTATTTTGCTGAGGAGTATGAGCATGTCGAACAACGCCGGGAATTGGTGATGTTTCATGCAGTCCCTGACGTGTTGTCAAAGAACAAGGTTCTGGCGAATATCTTTAAAGAACATTGGAATCGATTGGTCAGTCCCGGAGAATTGCTGTTTACACAACGCGGTGAAGGCCGCGATTTTATCATGGAGGCAGCAGAGAAGGGGTTGGTCATTAGTCAGAAAGTGGCGACCAAGGAGTTCTTTAGATAAACGATGCTATAATGTCACTATGATTGGTCGTTTGCTATCTATTCTTGTGTTCCTGTCCACCGCAACGGTTGTTGCTCAGCAGTCGGAGACAATCCGATTGCCGATTCCTTATAACGGCGTCTATGAAGGTGAGTATCACTTTAAAATCGAAAAACCTGCACGCGTACAGGGGATGGCACATTATGGTGAGCAGTGGAGTCGCAATGCTCATTTACTTTGGGATGGTAAACAGGGGGATGTGCTTCGTCTTCCGTTCAAGGTTAGATTCGACAGTAAGTACGAGATTTCGATTCGTCTAACCAAAGCACCGGACTATGGTATCTGCAATATTAATCTCGATGGTAAGAAGCTCTCAGAATCTGTTGATTGCTATGCGGGTCGTGTTGAGCTTGCACCTTTACTGAAGCTTGGGATACATCCGTTAACAAAAGGGGTTCATTACCTCGAATTGAACCTGGCCGGTGCTAATGCTCAGGCCAGGCCCTTTAAAGAGAGAGGCCGGTACCTGTTAGGAGTGGATTATCTGAAGGTAGTCGATTTGGAATCAGACAGGATATCCCAGCCGGTAGCCTTAGATCTTGTCCACGTCGATTATCAGGAACTCTATAAGACGATTAAAACGTATTGCTCAGATTGCCATCATGCTGAGCGACGTGAAGGAAAGATTGATCTGGAGTCACTCACGACAGCAGATTCCTTCCTCGCGAATCTACAGGTAGCGGGTAAAGTCATCCAGGCCCTTCAGGCAGGGGAAATGCCGCCTGAAGGTGCTCAACAGCCCTCGCTCAATGAAAAATCAAAGCTTGTGTTGGGGCTACAAAACTACGTTGACCAACGTCTGGCAGCCAGGCAGGAATTGTCGCCGACAGTCATGCGACGATTAAATCGCCTTGAATACAATAATGCAGTTGTTGAATTACTGGGACTTAAAGGTGATATCTATCCGTTACCTGAAAAGGTCATTCGCAGTGAATACCCGTATTTTCAGCCCATTGCTGGTCTTATGCCCGATACATTGCAACTGGGAAATCGTACTCTGGGTAAAAATGTGATCGAAAAGCCGATACTATCCGGTGTGTTTCCATTTGCCGCGGATTTGCCAGCAGAATATGGCTTTAATAATCGTGGTGAAGAGTTGAGTATATCGGCACTGCAGTTGGAAACGTTTGTTAACCTTGCTCAGGCCGTCGTCCATGCTCCAGAGTTTAACCAATATTGTGACCGTTATGTTGAGTTGTTCGTCCCAATTGAAAACAAATCCCTAGCAGATACAGCCAGATCCCGGTTAGAGAGAATCATGGAGAAGGCTTTCCGGATGCCAGTAGATGGGTCATTGCTGAAGAGATATTTGCAGTTCTTTGAGTCGCGGTTGCATCAAACTGATGATTTTCAGCTTGCCATGAAGGATGTCGTCGCGGCGGTCCTGTCCTCCCCGCGTTTTCTATATCTTATTGAACAAACTCCGGCTGGTAGCGGGCGGCAGAAACTAACTGACTATGAGTTAGCGACACGGCTATCGATCTTTCTTTGGAATAGTATTCCGGATGATAAACTTCTGGCTCTGGCAAAGTCAGGGAAGTTGTCCGAACCTCAAGTCCTTGA
>PBCP01000107.1 GCA_002717145.1 Planctomycetaceae bacterium
CAGAAGGCTTGCCCAAAACCCTCCTCCGGAATGGCCCCAGAGACACCATGGAGCAGTGACAATCTCCTCATGTCCTGAATCTTGTGCGAGTTTTTTGAGTGAGTTGATGAGTACGTCGGAAGAGCCGTTTCGCGGATCGCACCAAAGTCGGCACGATTGTTCGGCAGTCTGTCGATAAGACGGACCTAAAAGACCACAGTTCCATTTGGCGGCAAGCGCCTGCCAGTGTATGTCGTACGCTGCTGTTTCGCCGGACTTGCAGGCCCCCACTCCACATCCGTGTTGATGAATGATGATTCCCCGAATTGTCTTTGCAGAATTGGGAATCCACAGCGTGTGGGTCACTCCAATTTGCAACCCCCCTTCGCGTCCTGTTGGTTCATAGTTGACACTGTGATATTTGCCCTCGATCGCATAGGTGTAACTGGAGCAAGACAGAAGGGCCAGAAGGGCGCAATATAAGCGGTGTTTGACGAACATGATGCTATTCTCAGAAGGCGGTTAAGCTGTCAGGCCGGTGATCGTGGAACTGCTGTCAGCAAAGGAATCTACTTTCATGCCGAACGCCTGAGCTTGAGTTAAAAAGAGATTGGCCAGTGGTGTTTCGTCAGCGACATGGATGTGTTTCCCCTGAGCTAGTCCAAGATTGGCACCGCCGGCGATCAGAATGGGAAGATCATTATATTGATGAGTTGTGCCATCCCCAAGTCCGGACCCGTAAGTGAACACGGTATTGTCGAGCAATGTCGAGCCATCAGATTCGATGACGGAGTCCATTTTTTGCGTGATATAAGCGTACTGTTCCATATAGAACTTGTCGATCTGCAACAGTTGATCCACAAACTTGTGGGGGTTGTGGGTCATTTGATGGTGACTCATCGGTTTGTCGAACAGCGATTCGAATCGGTACGGTGTGTCCCAACGTTCCGGACCGATCATCAGCGTAGCGACATTGGTAAGTCCCGTTTGGAACGCTGCCACCATCAGGTCGCCCATCGTGCGAATATATTCACCACGAGGGAGTAAGGAGTCTGTGGGCAGTGCCACCTTGGCTGATTCAATTTCTGTTCGCATGGCCTCAAGTCGTTCGATTTGAAGCTCCAAACTACGAATGCCTTCAAAGTATTCTTCAAATTTGTTTTTGTCGGTGCGATTTAAAGAGCGTTGTAATTCCTTCGCATCATCTAAAACCAGATCAGTGATGTCGCGTAGATCGCCCTTTTTGTTTGTGCCAAACAGTCGCTGGTACGCCTGGCGGACATCCCGAATGGAAGGCGTGACATGGTTGGTGCCATACCACGAGATGTTATCGAAATAAATCGATTCCTTGTTGTTTTTATGGCTGTTGCAACTAAGCGTCAGAGTACTGAAAGGCGTTTCTCTACCAATCGAATCCGCAATAATGTGATCGAACGTGCGATCCAGCGGATACGCGGACTCTGTGACGGAATTCAAAGTTGCGCTACTTAGGAAACATGATCCACATTGAGCGTGAACATCGGTTCCCTGCTTGTAAGTCCGGTCGAGTCCGGAAATGAAGTTGACCTTGTGCTTGAGCGATTCCAGCGGAGACTGCGTAGGTGTCAGATTCTCAAAGTCCTGGATAGCGACAGGACGCTCAATTCCTATCGCAGGAGTGGTAGCCCCCTGAAACTTTGGGAGCACTGTTGCTTCTTCACCTGGGAAGAAACCCTTGCGAACGACTCCCATGGGAACGTAGTAAATTGCCATACGCTTTTGAGGGGTGAAAGGTTCGGCACGAGCAACACTTTCCAAAAAAGGAAGTGCCATCGTGGTACCCGCCGCCCCGCGAAGGAATTGTCTGCGTGTGGATTTAATCATGAAGGATCCTTGCTCGAATCTAAACTTGCTGTCGTCGTTGCTCGTTTAGGTTGAATGAATGCGTCGCTAAGCACTAAGTTTTTGATTATCGCCTTAAGTCGGAAGTCGTCTGCTGCTGTGCGTTGTACGATTTCTTCAATAGCTATAGTGTCGTGATAAGTCACCTTTCGGCCAAGAGCAAAACTCATCAAGTGTTGTGTGAAACCTGTGGCAAAGCGAACCTTTTCCTTTAAAAGAGCCTTTTTGAGGCCAACGATATCGTCAAAGGAATGTTGATTGTACAGGACTCCCGAACTGTCAACTTGTCTCCCGTTGGGGTACACGTCCCGCCATTGACCGACAGGGTTATAGTTTTCCAACGCGAATCCGAATGGGTCAATCTTCTTATGGCAGCCGGCACAGTTGACGCTGTCTCGATGAGTCGCCAGTTGCTCTCGAATGGTGAGGGATTCGTCTGAGGCATTTGCTTTGCGATCAATAGGTGGTACATCGGCAGGAGGAGGCTTAGGTGGAGCATGTAGCATCGTGGTTGCAAACCAGGCACCGCGTGAAATCGGTTTCGTGTGGTTTGGAGCAGACGTCATGGTCATGATGGCTGCGTTGGTGATCAATCCCCCTTCCCGCATGTCGGTGATCGGCACGCGCTGAAAATCCACAGCGCCGGGACCTGTATGTTGTATCTTGTCCGCCTGTGCATACCAGGTCTTCAACATCACACTTCGATAGGAAAAATCTGACTGGATAAACTGCAGGATGGATTTGTCTTCCACTAGAACAGCCTCAAAAAGGAGAAGCGGTTCGATCATCATGTGCATGCTGCCGTTGTAACGCAGGAAATAGAATTGTTTGAAGAGGTTCGGGTCTGGTTCAGATGAAATCAGAGTTTCTAGCTGCAGCCATTGAGATGGGAAGCTATCACAGAATCGTTTACTGCGTCGATCCAGCAATAGGCGATCGACATGTGAGGAAAGAATAGCCGGGTCTGCCAGTGCCCCTTTCGACGCAGCTTCGATTAACGCAAGGTCGGGAATACTGCCCCAGAGGAAAAAAGATAGTCGCGATGCAAGCGAAAACTGATCGCCAGGCCGTTCCTGTATGTAAAAGAATCTGGGCGAGGCTAGGATGCCACCAACGGTTGCCTTCATCGCCGTCGTGAAGTCTGTGCCTTCCTGAATGAATGAAGCGGCGTAGTCTGAATATCGTCGCAATGTCGCCTCACTGATCTTCGTGCGAAAGGCCTGTTGAAGTATGGGACGCAGGCGGTCCCGGATTGCGGTTTCGATGTCGCCGGTTTCAGGCGCGGCAAACACGTCGTTCCAGATACCGACTGTTTTGGCATTGAAGCTGGATGAATTGACGATAGACTGACTGAGCTCCAGAAACTGCTCCAATAGAATTGGGGAAAGGCTCAACTGGTCAGCCTGATTGTCGTATCCGTGTTCTGCTCGTAAATCCTGAGGGTATGGAGTGATTCCTTCCAGTCGTGGTTCGATTAATTGCGATTTTCCCAGGGCGCGGTTTCCAACTTTGACCACGTCGGGAATTTTGCCTGTTTCCGGCTGATAGTAGTTGCCATATTCCCTTGCCACCTGTTCGGGCAGACTGAAGACTGAGACCTTTAGCCCCAGTAGATCTCGAACGGAATTGCTGTATTGAAAACGCGTCATGCGACGGATCGCAGCAGGCCCGGCCGCAGGCCCGTTGGCGATGGCGTGATGCAGCAAGTGGCCAATGGCTTGAGTTGCTTGGACCCTCGTTTCGCTAGAGAGTTCAGAAGCCTCGTCGGGCGGCATTTGTGAGGTTGAGACGGCGTGTCGGATTTCGAACAGTAACTCCGGACTGGCTATGAGGTCCTTTTTTGTTTGGAGCTTTGTGAAGTCATAATTCGCGGCAGCCTCTTTGCCCTGGTGGCAGTCCAAACAGTTGCGTTGTAAAAACTTGACAATATCGAACTCTCCATCAGCAAGCGCGTTGCCCGGATTTATCAAAGAGATGCTCAGAAGTAGTGGTGTGAAAAAGAACTTCATACTTTGATTTTAGCTCAGATGAGTCAATAGCGGGACGGCGATTTTTCTGGCTGACTAAGTTTTGGATGTGGCTAGTTGCTGAAGTGACAGCACAATGCAGATCGTGTTTGAAAGAAAGAGACGCATGGGGGGCTAGCCTATTCTTCAGGGACAGGAGTTGGGCTGCTTACTGCACCCAGTGCGACGTGACCTTTTTAGATTGAGTCCAAAACTGGATGGAGCCACGTCCGGTAATGTCGCCGACTCCAAATCGCGAATCATTCCACCCCCCGAATCCAAATGGCTCGCGTGGTACCGGCACGCCTACATTGACACCAATCATGCCGGCGCTGGCTTGATCAGCAAATTGGCGGGCGACCTGGCCATCCTGCGTATATACAACAGCTGCATTTCCATAGGGTGAGGCGTTTTCTAATTCAATAGCCTTCTCGAGGTCCTCGGTCCGAATGATGGACAACACCGGCCCAAAGACTTCGGCACGGGCGATACTCATGTCAGGTGTTACATTGTCCAGAACAGTGGGGCCGACATAGGTGCCCTGTTCACAGCCTTCAACTGAAGTGCCACGCCCGTCGAGTAGCACGGTTGCGCCCTGCTCTTCCGCTTCAGTGATATAGCCTTCGATGCGTTCTTTGGCCGAAGCTGAAATGACAGCGCCGAGATTCTGCCCCGGCACAAGGTTGCGTGATTCCTCCACAACGCGGCTGACAATGTGATTGACGTCTCCGACAGCTACCATGGTGGCTGCAGCCATACACCGTTGTCCGGCACAACCACAGGCGCTGGCAGCAACATTGGCAGCCGTGTGTGAGACATCAGCATCAGGCATGACGATTAAATGGTTCTTCGCCCCGCCCATGGCTAACGCTCGCTTATACGACGACGTGGCTCGTGCGTAAACCGCTTTGGCTACGGGAGTGGATCCGACAAAGGTTATTGCCTGAACCTGAGGGTGATCGCAAATCGACTCTACGACAGTCCGGTCACCATGGACGACATTGAAAACGCCATCAGGTAACCCGGCCTCGGTCAATAAACTGGCAATACGATCACCACTGAGCGGCACTTGTTCGCTAGGCTTGAAAATCATGGTGTTACCCAACGCCAGGGCCATTGGGATTGTCCAGTGTGGAACCATGATTGGGAAATTAAAGGGAGTGATGCAGGACACGACCCCCAATGGCGACTGCTGAATCGAACAGTCAAATCCCGGACTGACTTCAAGTACTTCACCTGACACCAGATTGGGAAGCGAGCAAGCAAGCTCTGTCAGTTCTATGGCCTTTAGTACCTCGGCTTTGGACTCGTTGATCGTCTTCCCATTTTCTTCGTGGCAGACACGGGCGAGTTCGTCGAGATTCTCCTGCAGCAACTGCCGATAGCGATAAAAGATGTCGCATCGCTGTCTAAGTGTTAGTGCGGCCCACTCCGGGAATGCTGAAGCGGCGGCATCAACTGATACATCAACCTCGGCTGCGGTGGACAAGGGAATAGAACTCAAAAGTTCTCCGTTTACAGGAGAGGTTACCTCTAAGGTCTGCAAGCTGCCTGGTACGGACGAGCCGTTGATAATGTTTTCGAGCGGTGCGTATTTCATTGCTTCTATATATACAAAGTGTTGTGTTGCCGTAGGATCTTTATCTGCCACGAACTAGGGAGTGTTTTCTTTCCTCTTATTTTAACCTTTTGGCCGTCAGCCGTAGTAAAATCAGCAACAAACAAACGAGGAACAAGATTACTTGAAGCCGCGAAAGGTACAGGGCAACGGAATGGCGACCGATACAGCATTTCAAATGGCTGCGTCCAATGTCAGATTTGGGCAGGGAACGACAGCTGAAATTGGTATGGACCTTCGTGATATGGGGGTGAAGCGAACGCTGGTTGTGATGGATCCGGCTCTGGTCGATTTGCCTACCGGTGACGTTGTCCGCAATTCATTACTAGCAAATAACATCGACTTCGATGTTTTTTCTGAGGTTTCGGTTGAACCAACCGACGCAAGCTTCAGACGAGCTGCTGAAGTGGCCTGCGAAGGCAGTTACGACAGTTTCGTTGCCGTCGGAGGCGGCAGTACGATTGATACATGTAAAGCTGCGAATCTCTATGCGACTTACCCGGCTGATTTCTTTACCTACGTCAATGCTCCGATTGGTGAAGGGAAGCCAGTGCCCGGCCCAACAAAGCCGTTGATTGCCATTCCTACGACGGCGGGCACGGGGAGCGAGACGACAGGCGTAGCTATCTTTGATTATGTAGAAAAACATGCGAAAACCGGGATCGCCCACCGCTATTTAAAGCCGACTCTGGGGATTATAGATCCTGATAATACGGCAACCATGCCAGCAGCAGTGGCGGCCTCGAGCGGACTCGATGTCTTGAGTCACGCGTTGGAGTCCTATACTGCAATGCCCTTTAATCAGCGACCAAAACCAAACTCGCCGCTGGAACGCCCGGCCTATCAGGGAACGAATCCGATCAGCGATATCTGGGCAATTCGCGCGTTGGAATTGATGGCAGAATTCCTGCCGCGAGCCTATGCCGATACGACGGATGAAGAAGCCCGTATGAATATGCTCATGGCTTCAACAATTGCAGGCATTGGATTTGGGAATGCCGGAGTGCATTTGCCCCATGGAATGTCCTACCCCGTCGCAGGCATGGTGAAAACCTACGCTCCGGAAGGATACGGCGTCGACCACCCGATTGTCCCACACGGTATGTCAGTGATTTTGAATACTCCCGCAGTCGTGAGATTTACAGCCCCCTCAGATCCAAAGCGACACCTGCTTGCTGCTCAGGCATTGGGAGCTGATATTACCGATGCGCCGCTGGAAGCCGCCGGTGAAATGCTGGCCGAACGAGTGATCCACTTTATGAAGCTGACAGATATGCCGGATGGTTTGAGTGCGGTGGGATATGACCAGACGGATATTCCGGCACTTGTTCAAGGGACCTTGCCTCAACATCGAGTGACAAAACTATCACCAATTGAAGCCGGAGAAGCTGAGCTCACAAGGCTCTTTGAAGACTCAATGGTCATTTATTAATGAGCAGGTGAATCAAGAGTGGCCAATACGTTTCTCAACCGTACCGAACGTGTTTTTGGGCATCATGAACTGGTAAACGTTGGGGATTGCCGAAAGTGTAATCCACTAATTAAGCTGGACAATTCAATAGTCGTTTTTCTAGCGTTCTGAAAAGAGGGAATGATGGTTCGAGTCAGGTTGGTGGTTGCTTTTACGATTGTCACATTATTAGCGAATGCATGCGTGCGCGCAGAACAGCCCAACATTCTCTTTTTTTTGGCTGACGATTTGGGCTGGAAAGATCTTGGCAGTTACGGAGCTACGTTCTACGAAACGCCTCATCTGGATCAATTAGCAAGTGAAGGCATACGGTTCACTGACGCCTACACATCGTCAACCGTCTGTTCACCAACTCGCGCGAGCATCATCACCGGCCAAACTCCTGCCAGACATGGATGCACGAACTATGGTGGCGAGATTTCAAAACAACATGTTGGTTTGGCCAAAGCATTGGCAGAAGGTGGGTATCAAACATTCTTTACCGGGAAATGGCATATTGGGAACTTGACGCCGGAGTTGGCCGGGTTTCAGCTGGTTCAGGAAATCTCCGCTCGCGCAGGTACTCCGGACGACCCGAAGTCGACACGTCGAATCACAGCGAATGCGATTGAGTTTCTAGGTAGCTTGCAAAAAGGTAAGCCATTTTTTGCCTATGTGAATTACCATGCGGTGCATTTGGCACTACGCGAATCTCCTGAGTTAGTGGCCAAATATCAAGAAAAGTTGAAGCTGCATCCACCTCGGACAGTCGGGCCGCCGGGGCTTGAGAAGGAAAGGGACAGGATGAATAAGCAGGTCCAGGACATCCCCGAATACGCGGCGATGATGGAAGGTATTGACTCATCGGTTGCCTCAATCCTTGAAGTCTTGCAAAAGACAGGGCGGGCGGACAATACATTGATTATCTTTACCAGTGATAACGGAGGGCTTAGTACCAAACCGTGTACCTCAAACCTTCCCTTGCGTGCTGGGAAAGGATGGGCATACGAAGGCGGTATTCGCGTGCCTCTGATTGCCCACTGGCCCCAAAAAATAGAGGCTGGAATGGAAACCGATATCCCCGTTACCAGCATGGATTTCTATCCAACGCTACTGTCGTTTGCTGGCCTTCCACCCCGTCCGAAACAACATTTGGATGGTGTTGATGTCAGTGAGTTAATCTTGGGGAAGGCAACGGTCGACCGCGAGGCCCTTTACTGGCATTACCCGCACTATCACGGAGCCGGCTGTATTCCAGTCGGAGCAATGCGTTATAAGAACTGGAAACTAGTGCATTGGTTCGGCGAACAGAAGTACGAACTTTATGATTTGGATTCGGACCTCAGCGAATTACGGGATCTGTCCAAGCGATACCCGCAGGAATTTCTAAAGCTCAAGAAGATGTTCACTGAATGGCAACAGTCGATCCCTGGAATAAAGTACGACAATCCCAATACGTTGAAAAAGAAGTAGCCTGCCTATTCCCTTACGGCAGGCGATCGATAACGACCTTAGCATTAGTTGCTTCCACGCGAACGTGTCCAACCACTTTGTCATTAGCACGAGTGATTAACCATGTCGCGTCTTGACGAGTGATTTGAGGTTTAGACTGGCCGGCAGGGACTTGGAAAAACAGAATCGGAGTCCCCTTTCGGTCGATCCAGTACACATTAACAGGCTCTTCGGTTTCATTGAGAAACGTCACATTGACTTTAGGCCCAATCGGATTGGAATTCTTCATTGCGATGCCGGTGGACAGCAGGGGTAACTTCTTAAGCTCGTTAAGCCCTGTCACTCGATATGGTGCAAAGCTTTCTGGTTTCATTGTTCGATAGTATTTCAGGGTTTGCTGATGAGCCTGTGAAGTGGCGAGGTTATTCCATTCATACTGATCCTTGCTAATGTCATACAATTCCTCATCGCCGTTCTGGTAATGAATGTATCTCCATTGAACGTCGCTGATGCTATAGTTTTCAGGTCTGTTTAGGTGGGTAATGGCCACGTGAGGCCACTCCGCATTAGGGTCTTCGAGCAAAGGGCGTAGGCTCGGATGATCATGGTGTTTTTCACCGGGTAACTCCGCTAGGTCCAGTAAGGTTGGAAACAGACTCGTCAGGCTGACAGGTTTTTCACAGACTCCGGGAGTGGTGTCGGGAGTTTTGATCATCAGTGGCACTCTTGTACAGGCTCGCCAGCCCGTGAACTTTTGCCAATGCTGCTTTTCCCCTAAATGCCAGCCGTGGTCTGACCAGAAAACCAGGATGGTGTTGTTTTTGTGTGCACTGGACTCAAGTGCGTCTAACACTCGACCGAGCATCGTGTCAGCAAAATAGATGGAGGCCAGATAACCCTGTATGGCCTGTTTCCACTGCCCGTGTTCACGTATATGAGCGAAATATTTGTTTGGCCCTCGGCTTTTACCTGCAGGCGGCAGGTCTTCGAGGTCGTCTGCTTTATATCCGGGAGGGAGTTGGATAGATTCAAGAGGAAACGGCTCAAAGTATTTGGCTGGCACAAACCACGGTTCGTGTGGCCGGTATATTCCACACGCCAGGAAGAATGGCTTATCGTGTTTTCTTTTGAGCTGTTGCTTTACCCAGTTGGTGACCAGGTAATCTCCGCCAAATTCCTCGTCCGTGGCTTCCAGTAGACCCCAGTCTGTTTCAACATATTGCCAGGCACCACCTCGCGGGAGACTTAAGGGACGAGTCTCGGGATAAAGAGTCCTGGGAAAGGGGTTTTCGGTTTCTTTTTTGGGGAAATAGGAATTCCAGGATGCAGCATCAATGAAATAATGGAGCATCTTTCCAGACCCGATGGCGTGGTAACCATGCCGCATAAGGGTCCTGGGGATAATCTCCTCAGTTGGCATAACCGCCCGCATTGATTGATTGTTGGAATATAGCCCGGACAGATTGGGGGAAATGCCCGTGAAGACTGCCGCACGAGAAGGGTTGCAGGCCGGCGCGGCACAATGCGCGTTTGTGAAGAAAACGCTGGATTTAGAAAGTCGGTCTAAATTGGGGGTGCGTGCCTGAGGGTGCCCGCCCATGCATCCGATCCAATCGTTCAAGTCATCCATCGCAATGAACAAAATGTTGGGGCTGCGGTTGGAATTTGAATCCTGGGCTACCAGAGCACTAAGACATAAGCTGCCTATAAAAGAAGCCGCCATTAAAAGAGTTGTTGGTTTTCTTCTAGTCATTTTGGTTCCTTTGAGTTGCCAGGCTGCACTTATTCTAGCTAAGTGTCGCTCCTCAGGACATGCAGCCCGATAATGACAGGCAATATCGGTTCATACTATCAATTAGCCCCAAATTGCGGTTGTTAAATGTCTCCCTCGAGTGTTAAGTGAAGGTATGTCAAGCCAACATACCTTTATCGCCACCACCGCATTCGGGCTCGAAGCCATTGTTAAACGCGAGTTACAGGCTCTAGGTTATGAAGCTCGCAGTACTTCCCCTGGTTGGGTCGAGTTTGACGGTGATTTGTCGGCCATTTGCAGGGCCAATCTTTGGTTGCGTACAGCCGATCGAATACTCATTAAGGTCGCTAGCTTTCACGCCGCTGATTTTGACACTCTGTTTGAAACGACGAAAGCGATAGACTGGACACAATGGCTGCCGGCCAATGCTACTTTTCCCGTCGAAGGACGTTCTGTTCGCTCGCAGTTAACCAGCCTGCCCGCCAATCAGCGAGCGGTAAAAAAGGCCATTGTCGAAGCGATGAAGGCTCAGCATAAAGTAACCAACCTTCCTGAGGATGGCCCGCTCTATAAATGTCAGATCGCTCTGTTGAAAGACGAAGCCACTTTGACGATTGATACTACCGGTCCAAGCTTGCATAAGCGGGGTTATCGCCAATTTGCAGGCGGGGCACCGATCAAAGAAACACTTGCTTCTGCCATGGTGCAACTCAGTTTCTGGGCCAAAGACAAACCATTTATTGATCCGTTTTGTGGAAGCGGTACGATCGCGATCGAAGCTGCAATGCTCGGACGAAATATGGCTCCCGGACTACACCGACAATTTGCTGCGAGCCAGTGGGAGAATCTGAATTCCCGGCTGTGGGAAGAAGCGCGAGACGAAGCGCTCGATATGCTGCAACCTGCATTTGAGGAAAAATTAGTCGCAACCGACAGCGATTTTAGGGTGTTGAAAACTGCTCGACTAAATGCTGAAAAGGCCGGCGTGGCTGATTTGATCCACTTTCAGGAGCGTGAGTTTGCCGACTTGCAAAGTAGCCGTAAGTATGGATGCTTGATTACCAATCCGCCCTATGGTGAGCGTCTAAGTGATTGGCGCGAGCTGAAGCCACTCTATGAATCAATGCCCTTGATTTTGAAACGCCTGCCGACTTGGAGTCACTTCGTAATTACCAGTTATGAGGGGTTTCAAAAGCTCCTGCAAAAGAATGCTGACCGAAGACGCAAACTGTATAACGGCCGGATTGCCTGCGTCTATTATCAATTCCACGGGCCTAAACCTAAGTCGGATGAGACTCAACCTGTCTTCGGCGGAATTGACGCGAAGGCTACTGAACAGGCCGAATTGTTTAAACGCAGGTTGGTTAAACGAGCTCGTCATTTGAGAAAATGGCCGTCGAAGCGAGGGATACACTGTTACCGTATCTACGAACGTGATATTCCCGAAATCCCGCTTGTCGTCGATAAATATCATGACCACTTGCATATGTCTGAATTTGAACGGCCTCATGATCGTGATCTCGCGCAACATGATGATTGGTTAGAGTTGATGCGAGTGAGTGCTGCTGAGGCTTTGGATATTCCGGTACAAAACGCGTACCTAAAGCGTCGGACTGTACAGCGTGGGACTACTCAACACGAACGTGTTTCCCGAGATCGATATGAGCTGGAAGTTGAAGAAAATGGCCTTAAATTCATCGTCAATCTTTCAGATTACGTTGATACGGGGCTTTTTCTCGATCACCGTGAGACTCGGATGATGGTCAGTAACGACTCATATCAAAAAGACGTCCTCAATCTCTTCGCCTATACGGGTTCCTTTTCGGTATACGCCGCGGATGGCGGTGCTAAGTCCACGACCACTGTCGATTTGTCCAACAACTATCTTGATTGGGCTGAGCGGAATATGCATCTGAACGATTTTGACGGTCCCGAGCATACATATATTCAGTCTGATATTCGGGAGTATCTTCGAACTCTTCCTCAAGAAGAACTGTTTGATTTGGCCATTGTCGATCCTCCGACATTTTCTAACAGTAAGTCTACCGACGAAGACTGGGTCGTACAGGAACACTACGCCGAATTGCTGAACTCGGTTCTCAATCGATTGCGGCCGGGCGGTGTCATCTATTTCTCAAACAACTACAGACGCTTTAAGTTTGACGAATCCTGGATACGTGGTGATTGCAGAGAAATTACAAAACAGACCATCCCGGAAGACTTTCGCAATAAGCGGATCCACCGCTGTTGGCGAATCGAAAAGAGAGATTAGTCAGCTCATTACCATGAATTTGAACTGAGTTTAACACGCACTGCCGGTTTTGGGTCACAATGAAAGATTAATCCAGACCATAACGTCCCTTCCTCAGTGAAAGTCACAGACTGTGTTTTCGATAAGATCAAAATACTATAAGTACATACTCGGTCTTGCAATGTTATTGTTGGTCACTTCTCGGGGATTGGCTCAGCAACCTAAAGTCGTGGTTGTCAGCGAGGTACAGGAGCTGGAATTTGCGGGTAGTCAAAACTCTGTGGGAATCATTAACGCCAGCAAGACTGCACGGGTTGGAGCCGCTGTTGATGGCCGAGTTTCCGAACTGTTAGTAGAAGAAGGTGATGCAGTAACGGCTGGCCAACCGCTGGTGAATCTACAGACGGCCATACTTCAGTTCCAACTGCAGGGAGCCAAGGCTGAATTGTCATTGCGACAGGCTGAATTGGATGAGCTTGAGGCTGGTACGACTAAGGAAGAACTTGATGCTTCTATTGCTAACTTAAAGGCAGCCGAAGCAGCCCGGAAATTCTCCGCTTGGAACTTCACTCGGGTTGAAAAGCTGTTTCAGGAGGGGCAGGTGGTTTCGGAAACGGAATTTCAGCAGGCGCAAGCAAATCAAAAGCGTGATGAGCAACTGTATCAGGCGGCATTATCCACTCATCAGCTTAATGTGCGTGGCCCCCGTAAGGAATTGCTTACGCAGGCAATGGCGCGGCTAAATAGCCAGCTGGCGGTGATTAGGTCATTGGAAGAACAATTAAAACGTCACACGATAGTTTCGCCCTTCAACGGTTTTGTGACCATTAAACACTCCGAACAGGGACAGTGGGTAACCAGAGGGGAAGTCGTTGTTCAAATCGTCAAATTGGATGAGGTTGATATCGTGGTAAATGTAACTGCTGAGCATGTGAGCAAGCTTGGGTTGGGAGATCAAGTGAGAATTGATGTGCCCAATGTCCGTGACGAATTGGTGTTTGGCAAAGTATTCGCAATTGTGCCACAGGCAGACGTGCAGTCTCGCACGTTCCCGGTCAAGATTCGCGTCAAGAACGAAATCGGCAAGGCGGGGCCGGTGTTTAAGGCTGGTATGTTGGCCCGAGTGCAGCTTCCCGTTGGTCAGGCCAAAAAGATGTTGATGGCTCCCAAAGATGCGGTTGTACTTAATGGAAATAAGCGAACCGTCTTTGTCGTTGATTCGGAGACGAATGTTGTGAATGAAGTGGCAGTCGAGCTGGGTGTCTCTAATGGAGACATGATTGAAGTTTCTGGTTCGATCAAAGCAGGCCAGCAGGTTGTTATCAGGGGCAATGAGCGACTGAGATCCGGACAGGCGGTGAATATTGCGTCTGTAGCGTCGGATCCCGCAGAGGATAACTAAAGAGGCCCCGCGTTGAATCTGATTAAAGCATTTGTCGATAACCCGGTCAAAGTGACCGTCGGAGCCCTGCTTGTTGCGATCTTTGGCGGCATCGCCATGTTTAGCATGCCCAAGCAATTGACGCCGGAAGTAGAGACACCGATGGTTATGGTCTCGACTCGATGGCCCGGCGCAAGTCCCCAGGAGATCGAACGAGAGATCATTCTTGAGCAGGAAGAGCAACTTAAAAGTGTGGAAGGCATGATCAAAATGTCCTCCACGTGTCGCAATTCCAGTGGAGAAATCGAGCTTGAGTTTGCTGTCGGAACGAATTTGCAGGAAGCAGTTGTTCATGTTAGCTCCCGACTGCAACAGGTCCGTCAGTATCCGGTGGATGCTCAGGAGCCGGTGATCGAAACCCGTAGCACCTCAGATTCCTCGATCGCACGACTCGTACTGTCAGCGCGTCCGCCTACAGTTCAGGCTATTCGTGAATTCGCTGAGGAACACCCGTCCTTAAGAGAAGAGTTAGAGTATGTGGCCAGTGCCATGAATTCGGCATTGCGGGTATATCGCCTGCGTGAAGTGTTCAAGCAGCACGGAAAAAAAGTTCCGGAGCTTAAGGAAATCCTCCCTCCCGATATCGACCTCATGAAGCTTCGGCGATTTACGGAAGATGTGGTGGAAGCAAGGCTGGAGCGAGTGCCGGGCGTCTCGGATGTTTATACCTATGGCGGTTTGGAGGAAGAACTGGAAATCGTCATCGACCCGGAAGCACTTGCTATCCGACAGCTTACTGTTCTCGATGTACTTCAGGCACTGCGCGGCCAGAATAAGGATACTTCCGGAGGTGACATTTGGGAGGGGAAACGTCGCTGGGTAATTCGTACATTGGGTCAGTTCCGGGATAGCAAACAAGTCGAAGAATTGATTGTTGCTATGCCAAACCAGGTGCCGGTCTACTTGAGAGATGTCGCCCAGATACAAATTGGATACAAAAAAGCAGATAGCATCGCCCGGCGGTACGGCGAGCGGAATAACGGCCTGGGGATTCAGCGCCGAGTCGGTGCTAATGTGATCGAAGTTATGAAGGGAGTGCGGGCGGCTGTTGCTGAACTTAACGATGGTGTGCTGGCCCAGAAAAACCTCGAACTGTATCAGTACTATGATGAAACAAAATATATCAACTCTGCGATTTCGCTGGTGACAGACAATATCTTTTTGGCGACGTCCTTTACGATGATTGTCTTAATGCTGTTTTTACATCGCTCGCTAAAGACGATGCTTGCGATTCCGGTGTTGGTGCTTTCTTCTCTAATGGCAGTGTTCGTCTCGCCCTGGTTCTTTTTGTTGACCCTGGCATTGATTGTTGGGGTAGGACTTTGGTTTGGACGCGGGGCGTTGGTGATTGGTATCGCAATTCCTGTCAGTTCTGTTGCTACGTTTTTGGCATTAGGGATAGCTGGACGATCTTTTAATGTAATCAGTCTGGCGGGAATGGCGTTTGCCGTTGGAATGTTAGTGGACAATGCTGTCGTTGTACTCGAGAATATCCATCGCCGTATCCAGAATGGAGAACCTTCGTTTCAGGCAGCTATTAGTGGAACGAAAGAAGTGGCAGGAGCGATTATTGCTTCCACATTAACGACTGTTGCAGTATTTTTGCCCGTAGTGTTTGTCGAAGATACTTCGGGGCAACTCTTTCGCGATATTGCACTGGCCATCAGTTTTGCAGTGGTGTTTTCATTGATCTGTGCAACGACTCTGATGCCGACAGCAGCCGCTCGGTTGTATATGAATTATAAAAAAGAAGCCTCCGCATCTTTGACTGGGATTGCCTGGCTTAACAGAGCCAGCCTCAGTTTGACGGACGGAATTGTCAGATTCAATCAGACCATTCAACGCTCAACTGTTCGAGCAGTCTCTTTTGTGGTGATCGTGCTGGCCGCGGTTGTCGTTCTAACATTTGTGTTGTGGCCGAAACTGGAATATCTCCCCGCCGGTAATCGTAATATGGTCTTCATTCGCATGTCGCCGCCACCTGGATACAATATGGATGAACTGATGGAGATGGGCAAGGCTATCGAAGAAGATTTGGAGCCAATCTGGAATGCGAATCCCCAACAACAGGATGAAATGGAATACCCGGTCATCGCCTATTACTTCTTTAGTGCCCGTTCCAGTGGAATTGCAATGGGTGTGCAGGCACACGATCCATTACGTGTAGGTGAATTGATGCCACGTTTGAAAACGTATGGAGGAACATTTCCCGGGACACGTGTTGTTGCGTCTCAGGCTAGCCTCTTCGGGCGTGGATTTAGTAGTGGCCGTACCATCGATGTGGAAATCACCGGACGGGAACTGGAAAAACTAATCGAAATTGGCGGGCAGGTGATTGATCGTTTGCAAAACGGTAAAGGCGAAGGTGTATCGAAGATGGCGGAGGCTCAGATGTTCCCTCGCCCAAGCCTTGACCTGTCGAGTCCTGAGATCCACTTGATACCGGATAAAGTGGCGTGTGCGGAGCTGGGTGTCAATGCAGATGAACTTGGCTATACCGTCGATGCGTTCGTGGATGGAGCCTATGCCGGAGACTATTTCTATGGTGGTGATAAGGTTGATATTACGCTTAAAGGAAATCGGGTCGTCGATATACGGACTCAGGATTTAGAGGATCTGCCAATTGCTACACGGTCTGGAAAGCTTGTGCCACTCTCAGCATTGGCAGCCATAGAATATAGCAGTGGACCTGAGCAGATAATGCGTCGTGAGCGACTGCGTGCGATCACGATCCAGGTCACACCTCCGCCGGAAATCGCGTTAGAAGAAGCGATGGATATTATCAAAAATGATGTTGTTCAGCCCATGATTGAAGATGGATCACTGGGGACGGGTAACCTAATCACCCTATCGGGGGCAGCAGATAAATTGAATCAGACGTGGGAGCCGTTGCGTTGGAACCTGTTGCTGGCTTTGGTCATTACCTACTTGTTGATGGCTGCATTGTTCGAATCATGGTTGTATCCATTAGTGATTATTTTCTCCGTACCTCTGGGAGCGGTAGGAGGATTGCTGGGTTTGGCGATTCTGAATGTATTTGTACTGCAAACATTGGATGTCCTGACGATGCTGGGATTTGTGATCCTCATTGGAACTGTAGTGAATAATGCGATCTTAATCGTGCATCAGGCACTGAACCATATTAATGATGACGCAATGGACTATCGTACTGCGATCCCAATGGCGGTTCGGTCGCGAATTAGGCCGATTTCCATCACTACAATCACGACCGTTCTTGGGCTATTACCGTTGGTGCTTTTCCCAGGAGCTGGGAGTGAATTGTATCGAGGTCTGGGTAGTGTCGTGCTGGGAGGCCTCTTAGTGTCAACGGTCCTTACCCTGGTCCTGGTTCCGACCGTGTTCACATTGTTCATGGATGCAAGAACGGGAATCAGAAATCTGTTGAAACGGTCATAAATTTCCGAGTTGCGTCGAATTGAGGTGAGCAGACTCGTTTCGTTGCGGATGCGTCGTCCTTGTTAGTCATCAAATACGCAAGGCAGGCATGAGCCCGGTTCACTCGCTCGGGTAATCTTGTGGCTCCGAGTTGTCATCTGCGGGGCCGTCTATTTCGTCAGCAGGTGGGCTTAACAAAATGTTGCGTGGACTGGCATGCAAGTCGGTTTCATCAGCAATCGGCTCACCTACGATTGACTCGAGTAGATCTTCATCAGCAACAATCCCGATTGTTTGTCCGAATTCGTCAACAACCAGCATGAGTTTGTGCGTGTTTTCGACCATAGAGTCAAACGCAGTTTGCGCAGGCGTGGAATCAACGATACTTTCCAGATTGTGAGCCAATTCTGCCAAGGAGGTGTCCCGTGCGGCGATGTGATCTTCCAGAACCTCAGAATAGATGACATAGGAATTAACCGTTTCGTCGTCCGCTTCCAACGGGATCCTAGTGAAGTCAACCGGTACGTGGGCTTCAACAAACTGTGAGGTTGTCAGCTTGTCACTAACATGGAAGACCAGGTTAAACGGTGTCATGACGTCACGCACAGTGGTGTTTCTTAAATCAAGAATGTTTTGAACCATCTCCGCTTCGTCATCCGTAATCGTTCCTGACTCACCGGCTAGCCCAGCTATCGCTTTTAGCTCAACTCGGGAAAACGAGCTGTGATGACCTGATGATGAAATTAGTTTGGAACAAATCTGCAGCATCCACACAAACGGATAGAGGATCAAAATGAGCCAGTGAATTAACAAGGCAGAGGGCTTTGCTAACGCATTGCAATAACGGGCCCCAAGTGTTTTGGGGATCACTTCGGAAAGTACAAGTACCAGCAAAGTGAGAATGGCAGAAGCTAGTCCAAGATATTTGCCTTCAAAGAGGATGTTGACCTCGGATCCGACTCCTGCAGCCCCCATGGTATGGGCGATGGTATTGAGTGTTAAAACAGCCGAGAGGGATTTGTCTAAATCAGTCTTCAGGTTCTGTAGCCGTTTTCCGGCTTTACTGCCGTTGTCGATCATAGACTGAATGTAGCCGGGGCCGACTGACAGCAGTACAGCTTCAAGAATCGAACAGAGGAATGAAAACCCGAGTGCGAGGCACAGGTACAGAATGAGCGGAATGAAATCGGAGAATGACATGAGTGTAGTGTACACGGTTTGAGGTAAGTCATGCAGCGCCGTTTTCTAAGTCGGTGAATTGCTTTTGGCGACTTTGTACAATAAACACATGCTCGAAACCGCGCCAGTCTAGGAAATCAAGCTATGCCTAATATCCTTTTTGCCGAATTGCGACAGGAAACCGCCTCGTTCAATCCGTTTCCCACAAAGTTTGAAATGTTTCGGCAAATGCATGGTGCAGAGATTCTTAACAACTATGAGGGAACCAAAACAGAGATATCCGGTTTTATGGATGTGCTGGCCGAGCGTAAAGAGATAAAGCTTGTACCAACTGTTAGTGCTGCCAGCGTTTCAGGCGGACTTATACCGAAAGATGACCTCAATCAATTGCTGGATGTCATTATTGAATCTATTAAGGCGGCGGTCGATGCCAACGCCATAGATGCTGTCTATTTGTGCTTGCATGGTGCGATGGCTGGAGAGTCTGAGGACGACCCCGAGGGCCTGTTGCTTCGCAAGGTGCGAGAAGTTGTCGGAACTATACCATTGGTCGCAAGCATTGATCTACATGCGATTCTTACAGATCGTATGCTCGACTTGATTGATGTCGTCGTCCCCTTTCACACTTACCCGCATGTTGATCAATACGAGACGGGTGAACGTGCAGCACGTTGCCTGTTGAAACTGCTCGACGGTGGTGTCAAACCTGAGGTAGTTACGGTGAAACTGCCGCTACTTGTACGCGGTGATGAATTGATAACAGCGACTGGTAAATACGGCGAGGCCATTCGGATGTGTCAGGAAATTGAGGCGTCTGAAACCGGACTGTCCGCTGGCGTAAATATTGGGAATGCATTTACGGATGTACCGGAACTGAGAACCAATGTCCTTGTGGTGCGGGATAACGACCGGAATCAGGCTCAGGAAGATGCTGAGAAGATCGCCTCGTTCATGTGGGAACATCGGGAATTGTTTCGCGCGGAGTTGATCTCTGTGGAACAGTCGATTGGCGTCGCACAGTCTAATCCGGGCCTGACAGTTTTCTCAGACGCGGCAGATGCCACGGCCAGCGGTGCATCAGGCGATAGTAACGCGATTCTGAAAGCGTTAGTCGCTTCGGAATTTAACGGACGCTGCCTGGTACCCATTGTGGATCAGCCAGCGGTTGAGCAGGCCGTGGCAGCGGGGGAAGGAGCCCGCATTCAAGTGGCGTTGGGTGGCACTTTGGACCCGGCACGCTTTCAACCTCTTGAATTGGAAGTTGAAGTGTTACGTCTTTACGACGGGCATTTTGCCTACGAAAACGGTCTGCCTGGCTTCGGTGGACGGATTGCAGTCGTCCGGCAGCATAATATTGATGTATTGATTGTTGAGCGAAGTCTCTTCTTTGTAGGGCAACAAGTTTTTGCCAGTCATGGATGTGACCCTGCTGAATACAGAATCGTGGTTGTCAAATCACCGAATGGATTCCGCCCGTATTATGATTCGATAGCATCTGCGATTTGTGCTGTGGATGTGGTTGGTTCAACGAGCGCAAACTTACCAAGCTTGCCATACAAAAAAGTGGCCAGGCCTATTTTTCCCTTAGATGACGTCCAGTTGGAGCTTTAGGAAGAGAAATGAAAATCACAGCAGTAGAGCCTATCCATCTGCGAGTCCCGGTTGTTGAGGCTATTCCGGATGGCACACTGGATGTGCTTGTCGTGAAGATTCACACAGACGAAGGGCTGACCGGTATCGGTGAAGTCACAAGTCAGTCCTATGTGTGTAAAGCATGCTTCGATGCCCCTCGTAGTGCTGCCCGTAGGCATGGATTGACTTCGATATTGGTGGGCGAAGACCCGCGAGATGTCGAAGGTTTGTGGGAAAAAATGTACTACGAGACGAATCGCTATGGACGCCGTGGAGCCGGTATTCATGCAATGAGTGGTGCTGATATTGCCCTTTGGGATTTGAAGGGGAAGATTGAGGACAAGCCGGTGTCTGAGTTGTTGGGAGGGCGTGTGCGAGATGATGTGCGAGCCTACGCGAGTGTGTTGTTTGCAGATACGCCGGAGGAAACAGCGTCCATGGCTCGGGAATATGTGGACATGGGGTTGACTGCTGTGAAGTTTGGCTGGGGGCCGATTGGTCCGGATCCGGATGTGGATC
The DNA here is from genome assembly GCA_002717145.1 of Planctomycetaceae bacterium. Taxonomy (GTDB): domain Bacteria; phylum Planctomycetota; class Planctomycetia; order Pirellulales; family Pirellulaceae; genus UBA721. The sequence continues at coordinate 20,558 of PBCP01000107.1, forward strand.
TTGCACATGTCGCCGCTGCCCGGGAAGCCGTGGGGTGGGACCGGGACCTGATGGTCGATGCCGGGCATGCGTGGGACTGGGAAACCGCCTTAGGACGAACGGAACTGTTTAAGCCGTATAAAATTGCCTGGCTGGAAGAGCCAGTCGGGCAAGATGATCGTAAAGGTTACGCCGAATTATGCAAACGAAGTGAGATCCCAATTGCCGGAGGAGAAGGTGATGTGACCCACTGGGACTTTGAAGATCTGATAGAACGCGGGTTGGATATTGTGCAACCCGACATCGCATTTTGTGGTGGAATCACTGTTTGTAAACGCGTGTCGGATATGACCACAGCCCAGGGACGTCGAGCCGTACCTCATTGTTTCAGCACGGGGATCAATCTGGCCGCCAGCTTGCATTGGATTTCGACGGTGCCCAACGGTGATTTGGTGGAATACTGC
>PBCP01000108.1 GCA_002717145.1 Planctomycetaceae bacterium
CGCAATCAGTTGTTCCACGAATCAGCACATGCAGATGTGATGATTAATACGGTTACGGCGATCACAGGTAAGGAAATGATTCCTCAACCGCAAAAGGTAGCGCGACTTTGGTTTCCAAAGTACACTGCGCATACAACGCCGATTCATCAGGATTTTGTTCATTTCCAGGGTACCTATGACAACCTAACGTGCTGGGCACCGGTCGGTGACTGTCCTATTGAATTGGGTGGCCTGGCTGTGCTGAAGGGTTCCCATAAGGTTGGTAAAGTGCTTGAGCATCATTTTTCGCTTGGTGCTGGAGGGCTTATGATTAACGGGCAGGATTATGAAACCCTCGGGCTTTCTTGGCATTCAACCGACTACAAGATCGGAGATACACTGATTTTTCCAGCCCTGACGATACATATGGCGTTGCCGAACGTAACAGAAGATCGGTTACGTGTTTCATTAGACAATCGATATCAGGCCGTATCAGATCCGATAGCGGAGCACATGACTGAGCCGCACCTGTCTAGCATGAGCCCGTTTTCATGGGATGAAACTTATGAGAACTGGGATTCGACTGAGTTCCAATATTACTGGAAAGATAGCGATCTGGAGGTAATACCAAAGGATTGGTCCTTTTCAAATAAAGGGTTTGAAGAAGCCTGCGAGCTAGCGAGCCAAGGAAGTCTCGAGGCCCGCCATCACCTCGCACGGCTTGCTAAGCGAGCTAGCGGTACGGATCAGGGGCAACGGGCGCGTTCCATTCTTGGGGAACTAGACTAGCTCCCGATTCGGAGCTTTGACAGGTTAGAACTCTCAACAAGTGCTTGCAATACGGTCAACTATTCTTGGTGTTTACCGATGCTGAGCGCAATTGTCAGTTATTTGATTACTTTGAGTTGGATGTCTTTAAATTCAACCACCATGCCGGGATCGTGAAGCTGTAATTGAATCATACCCTTATCTAATCGCTTATCAATGGGGAGCAATTCGGTGAATTCCGAGGAAAGCTTGTTGTTGATAAAAAGCTTGAAGTAATTGTCGATAGCGATAATGTGAACTTGATTCCACCCGTTGGCATGAAGGTCGTCGGCTGTGAGTGCATTCGGGATCATCTTAATCTGTGGCGTATCGTCTTTGTTGATGACCAGGCTGTCTCCGCGAAAACACCGATGCTCGCGACGTCCAGGCGTATGAAAATCCCAGGCTCCCATTACATTCCCTCCGATCCCTTTGTGACCTAAATCGGCATGATAACTTTTGAAATCTCGCTTCCCTGTCTCATCAGCAACGGCCCGGATACTTACACCACTGTTTCCCTTACCCGGAAAGCGATAACTAAATTTCATTTCCAAGTCGGCAACGTTCTTGTTTTTAGCATAAGTCAGATATCCGCGACCTTTGTCCCCAGTGCCAACGAGAATGCCATCTTTTACCTCCCAGGCATTTTCAGCACCCTTGGTCGGTACCCAGCCGGAGAGAGTTTTTCCATCAAAAATTCGTTCGAAGTCAGGGTCGTCACAACGGGCGGGATTAAATTGGGCGGACGAAAATAGAAATATGGCAATAATGAGTAGGTGTTTCATGCTGCGTTGGAAGCTTTGAAAAGAAATGAGTAGAGGTGTCGAATATGAGGCAACGGTAATGAGGCTGCGTAAAACCTGTTTTGATGACTTGACGCGCAGATCAGTGGGGCGATAAAGGCGTCCGGGATTGGTGTAAGTTAAACCACTATAGCTGATTACCAAAGGTGAAATAAAACTGCATTGAATTCATGTAGACCAATGTTTTACCAGAACTGGCAATGCATCGCGAGTAAATTCAATCCCGCGAAAGGCCGATGAACTTAGAGAGGTCCATATGTTGAGGACCGCAATTAGGATCAACCGTTGCAAAATATTAATTAACCGAGTGAAGGTCTTTAAAAAACGAAAAAGGGTCAAACGCGATTGCGGATGACCCTTTTTTTGCAACGATCTATGAACCGGCTATATTTCTTCCACTTCCCAACCTTTTGCAAATTCGGAGTTTATGTACTGGGCAGCATTATCATTGCCACTCGCCTTCATCGCTTCTGCATTCCATTCAAATCCCCCACCGGCGCGGAATGCTGCATTAGCAAGTAATACGGCCTCGGACAGTGCTCCTGAATAAGTGACGAAATCACATGTCGACCGCGGGCCTCCTTTGCAGGCCTGAATCCATTCGTTATAGAAACCGGGCGACTTCGCAATGGACTGTGGTGGCGCTTGAGGGGTGCTTCCATCCTTCAATTTGGCTTTGTATCCATCAAAGCCGGCAGATATAGTCCCCTTCTCTCCTACAAACAATGTGTTCCCATATTTGGTTGCATTAAACTTGGCGAAGACGTTATCAAGTGAGCCGTGCCACCAATGGAGCGTGACGGCGTCGTGCCCGTTTTCCGCTGCGTACTCTAGCCGCGTTTTCATTGATTTTGGAGTTCGTTGGGAATCGATTTCATTGGCGGATGGCACTACATCAAGGTCCACTCGACGTGGGTATTTAAGTCCTAGTGCCCAGTAAGGAATGTCGAGAATATGACAACCCCAGTTGCCCGTTTCTCCGGTGCCGTAATCCCACCAGAATCGCCATTTATAGGGCACATAATCAGGTGCGTATTTACGATGAGCAACAGGCCCCTGCCAAAGCTTCCAGTCCAAATGGCTTGGGATTGTAGGAAATTCTGATGGCATAGCAGGCATGCCTCTTGAGCCACCGATGGCGCAGTAAACTTCTTTGATATCCCCAATCATCCCAGACTGAACAGCCTCGACGGCGCGAGCCATACCGGCATTGGCATGTCGTTGATTGCCTAGTTGCGTCGCCACATCCATTTTCTTTGCGATTCGTGTGAGCTGACGTATTTCCCACGCGGAGTGAGCAAGGGGTTTTTCACAATAGACATGCTTTCCCTCAAGCATTGCCTGTCGTGCGGGATGGAAGTGGGTATGATCGGGAGTACTGATGACGACGGCATCTATTTGGTTGCCGAGTTTATCAAACATGACACGGTAATCTTTAAATTTGCCAGCCTTGTTAAATTCCTGATAACGTTTTCCCGCCTTAGATTCGTCCACATCACACATCGCTATGATGTTTTGCCCGGAGACACCGCCGACGTTCGCAGAACCACGACCACCAACGCCGATACAGGCGATGTTTAACTTTTCGTTGGCAGAACGCGCACTTGCATCGTGTGTAGCCCCGCCTAACCAGACACCCCCAGTAACGAGTGCGGACGTCTTAACAAAGTTTCGGCGGGATATATCTTTTTTAATCATTCTTAGACTCACAAGCTAATCAATCGTAATTTGGGAAAACTTAATTTGATGTTTGGTTCATTATATGAACAGTTGCATTATCACGCCATTTCATATCTTAGTCTTGCCAACTTTGAAGTCCTTTATGAGGCGGGCGGTTAGTGAGTCGTTTTTTGGATGGCTAATGTAGAATGATAGAGGTGGGGACGTACCCAAAGTGCTGACGACTGTCGGGGTTGGATCCCTCAAGGAAACTTCTCCTGAAGCAGATTCATAGTAAGGACAATTTACGATGCCTAGGACACGCAAGCCTACGCGATATCCAGAGATTATTGTGGCAGGGACACCCCGGGAGATGGGGCGCCAGATCGGTGAGCAGGCTGGTGAATTAGTGAGACGGTTTTGCGAAATTGCCCTTGAAAGCGCTAATCGAATGGCGAGCGTGCCCCCTGACCTGGCGCAATATGTGTCTTCTCAATCCATGGTGTATGCTCGAAAATACGCTCCGCACTTGATGGAGGAATTCGAAGGAATCGCGGAAAGCTCGGGAGTTAGTTTATTGGACCTCATGTTTGCACAGGTTAGAAATCAGTTTAGTGATGAGCAGGAGGCGGCTTGCACCTCGGTGTCCGCCGCACCTGGCTTCACTAAAACCGGACATCACCTGTTAGCGCAAACGTGGGATGCGGATCCAGCGCTCGATGAAGTCACCATTGTCTTGACGCGTAAGCCAGAGGGATTGCCTCCATATATTAGCGTCGGCCAAGCAGGACTGATTGGATATATGGGGCTTAATGGTTCTGGTATTGGATGTTGCGTAAATACGTTACCCGCTCCATCACGAGGAATTGGCGTGCCGCATTACTTTTCGTTGCGTCGAATTTTCGAGCAATCTCGCTTGCAGCAGGTTGTGAGTGTTCTTGAAGATGCCTACCGTGCAATCCCAGTCAATATCATGCTTACATCCGAACAGGGGCCGGCTAATATCGAGGCAACACCAGAGCAGCTTTACGTGCTTAAGGATTCACGATATCTGGTACATACAAATCATTGTTTACATGAGGAATTGACGAGGTTTAACGACGATTATGACGAGTTATGTCAGTCATATTCCCGGTTGCCAAGGATGCATTCGTTGATCAATCAGCAAGAGGGCTTGTTGACTGTCCGTTCTATCGCCGAAATGTTTCAGGATCATGATAATTTCCCTGGCTCAATTTGCCGACATGCTAATCCGGACGACCGTAAGCATGGGTTTATTGAAACCGTGTTTGCTATTATTGTTGATGCAGAAGCACGGGCTATGTACGTTTCACGGGGGGCACCCTGCTCCGCTCCGTTTGAGCGTTATATGCTAGAGTGAGTCGCACGCAAGTTGTGATTGGCAGGCACAGCTGCACGTAGTCAAAAACAGTCGCTTTAGACGAAAAGTAAAATTAGTTGTCCACGGAATAAAATTATAGAATGTAACTATAATACATACGTTCCTCCAGACTCTGCATTTAAAGTTAGTAATCGATTGGTTTTGAGAGTAAAAAGCAGTTTCAACATGATGTACAACAAACTATCGTTCGCGTCTCTAGTTCTGTCTGTTTATACTGTTTCGGCTTTTTGCCATGCTGCATTAGGAGTAGAGATCCAACACTCCTCGCACATGAGTCCTCACTCAAAACCGATTGTGCTCTTAAACAAACACGTGTTCGTCGTGAATACACCTGCTGATAGTGTCGACGTTATCAATGTTAAAACGAACAAAGTGGTTCGCCGCATTAATGTAGGAATCGATCCGGTTGGATTGGCGGCACGTCCGGATGGGAAGCAGTTATGGGTGGCAAACCATATTTCAGATACCGTGAGCGTCATCGATACGGATGCCCGTAGCGCAACCTACCTTCAAATCATTGGTACGGTACAGGAAATTGACGAGTCAACGAAATCAACGCGATTTGACGAACCCGTCGGTATTGCCTTCGCCTCGGACGAAAAAGCGTACGTAGCATTGTCAGCCGAAAATCAAATTGCGGTGATCGATGTAGCGACGCTGCGAGTCAGTAAACGGATTACAATTAACGCGCAGGACCCTCGTGCGATCACTGTGCGTAATGGCTATCTCTATGTCGTTCCCTTTGAATCGAATAACCAAACACAATTATCGGGCGGGACTCCTCCGCTCGACGGAAAACTCAAAACGTTTGACGCCTGGGAGCATTCCATCCGCCACAACAATGTACTGTCGATAGGGCATGTAGTGGATGTGGTGCGGCATCCGCAAGTACCAGACCGTGACCTATATGTCTTTAGCACCGAAAATGAGAAATTGGTGAAGGTGGTCGAAAATGTTGGCACATTGCTTTATGGAATGACAGTGGACTCTCAAGGGAACGTGTTTGTGGCCCAAGCCAATGCAAGGAATGATGCTAATGGAAAAACCGGGACCCAAAAACACGGGCTAAAGGAATTGGAGAACCGGGCATTTCTAAATCAAATAACAAAAGTGGATCTAAACGCAGAAAAGATTGAGCCGCAATGGTTTGAACTGGAGCCCCTTCCTCCTGAACATCCGTCTCCCGAAATGGCATTAGCGACTCCTTTTGCTATCCAAGTCTGTGGCGATGACTCTACCTTAATCGCAAGTGCTGCTAGTTCCGATGTAGTATTTACTCAGGACGCAAAAACGGGTGAAGTGTTGGGCAGGGTTAAGGTTGGTGCAGTACCGCGAGGAATTGCACTGGCGGATTCGTCGGACGGCAAACCAGAAGCTGCTTGGGTATTAAATGCTGTCGGCAATACCGTTTCATTCGTTGATTTGTCCGATATTAAAAAACCTACCGTAATTCACTCGATACCTTTGGAAGATCCGACGGACCCCGTGGTTAAGCGTGGAAGGATGATGTTCAATACGGCGGCGGCGTCGACGACAGGCACCTTTTCTTGTGCCAGTTGCCATCCTGACGGGCATACCGACCAATTGCTTTGGGTATTAAATACTCCGATAGTCACTGGAGGAAATCAGATTATGCCTCGTTCCACAATGCCTATTCGAGGTCTTCGTGATACAGAACCTTACCATTGGGACGGCATACCGGGAGATCCCTACGGAGGGAATAACAGTTCCAGTATTCACAAATCAGTGGAGCCCAACAGTGACGTCAGCGATCCGGTAACGAGCGCTCGAAATCTCATTGATGGTGGGCTGGCAAACACGATGATGACCGTTGGGCATGATGCAGAAAATGATCAGGGACAGCCTGGTGAGCTGTCAGGTGCAGAGCGGGATGCCATGGCCAAATTTCTTCTGAGTATTGCCTATCCGCCGGCGCAGCGCCGACCCTACAACAATGAGGTGACCGCACGTGCACGCGAGGGGTTTGAGTTGTTTCATGTACATGGAGATTTGCAGCCGCGGCAGAATGTGTGCGGAGATTGCCATCGCATGCCCTTTCTCGTTAGTACCAATACACCTGGTACAGGAATGGATGCGCCGACTTGGCGAGGTGCCTATGACCGTTGGTTGATTTTGCCGCAGGGGCGACTTAATATTATCGACTTTCCGTTTTATCGGAATATTGCGGAACGAGGGGCTCCCGAACGAGACGTTTGGCGAATGTCCTGGGGCGGGCGCGAACGGTTCGACCCTGTTTGGGATATGGTTTTACAGCAAAGTAATGGTTACCCCGGCGGTTACGCCCGTCAAATTACAATGAATCGTTCTTCCATTGATAACACCCTGACAGCAAAATTACTCCAGGCGTTGGAGCAATCTGCTGACGAAGGCGCGATCGTTCTGCAAGGTCACGGAAGATGGATTCAGAATAGGCGAGCTTCTGATGTTCAACTTGAGTTCAGAGATGGGTTGTACCATTCTGAACCGGGGATGCCCTCGGGTTTGACGCGTGAGTACTTGCTAAAAGCGGCATCCGTTGGTGAGTTCGTCGGGACCTTTACGGCTCATATCGGGGTGCATTTTAACGTCAATACTCCTCAGCCTGCCGTTTGGACATTAGGCGCCATCGAATCGCAGCGTGGGCGGCAACGCTTCCCAGTATTAAATCGGGAACGCGCACAGATGGCAGTCAGTGTACGTCATGTAGAAACTGGGGCAGGCTTATACGTTGATGGCAGGAAAGTGCCGGGGGACATCGCTATCAAAAATGGTGTCGCGAGAATCGAGCTTGCGTCCGTCCCTGCTCCGGGTATGCACCTGCTTCAACTTCAAAATCCGGATGGTCTCTTTAGTAACGACTTTATTTTTTACGTTTCGGACGGCGAGCGACGCGCGTCGAGTGGCGAATAGTAAGAGCGGTTAATCGGGCGTAAGTTTCAGTCATGGGGAATCGGACTGTATGGTTGGGACACTCACAGACTCGATCACTCCGTTTGCCCCCGTAATCACGAGTTGGTATTTGGCTGGCCCGCGTTCCGTATCATAGCACCATCCAGTCTTGAGTTGGCGTGAGCCGACAGTCTCAACATTGATGGCATCAATGATGTAAAGCTGACCATTATCGCATGCTGCTGCGAGGATGTTCTCGCCCACCCAATTAATGGATTGTGGTTTTGCTGGCAGCTTGATGAAACGCACCATCCTGCCGATCGTCGGTTGCCAGAAACGTATGGTACGGTCCTCACTGGCCGACGCTACTATTGGCAGCCCTTCTTTGGGAATTTGTGACGCTACGTCCAGCACTGGATGGATATGTTGATTGAGACTGCGAACAAGTGAATAGTCGTCGAGACTCCAGATGCGGAGACTATTGTCTAGTCCGGCTGAAATCAATAATCTTGATGGTTTGATTAAGGCCATTGAAGTGATGCCGTTGGAATGACCACCTAATACATGTGTGACGGTTAGTGAGTTTGCATCCAGAATTCGCACGTTTGTATCGAGTCCACCGGTGGCAATTTGGGAATCGCTGACCCAGATTGCCGTCAACAATGAATCACCGGCAATGGTCAAGGTTTCAAGAGGAACTAATCGTGGCCAGCTATATCCTCCAAGAAATGCGGATTCGGAAGGCCGTCCGCCGCAAACCAGCAGTCTCTTTCCGTCGGGCGAAAAGCTAAGTGCGTGTAGATTGCTGGTTGGTAATTCCTTGTTTTTTGCGTGTTTGACAATCGTAAAGACTGATTGATTCGATGAAGACGCCTTTGCCTTCACCACGGAGAGTCCTTTTTGAGAAACGAAGACATAGGACTCACCTTTCGGGCTGATAGCAATATCAGTAATGGGAACCTGTGCTGTTGAAGAACTGGTAACAAACAGAATGGCCGCGAGAGAGCTTGCCAGAATATTCATACGTTTGATGGATGCAATTGACACCAGTAAAAAACGCCTATCCTAACAGTGGTTTGATAACGCGTGCTGTGTCTGGAGTAATGCGAACGGGCCGTCCGTCAGAAGTCTGAAGCTCATGTGCTGGGTCTATCCCTAGTAGAGTAAATACAGTCGCGGTGATGTCTGCCGGTGTTACGGGGTTGTCGTGTGGAAATTCGCCCAGTGCATTACTATTTCCATATACCTGTCCACCGGCCACACCCCCGCCGGCCATGGCGAGACTAAAGACGCGAGGCCAATGATCACGCCCGCCATTGGCATTGACTTTGGGCGTTCGCCCGAACTCACCCATGACAAGGACTAGCGTGTCCTGCAGCATACCTTTTCTTTAAGGTCAGTGATTAAAGCTGAGAACGCCTTATCAAATGACGGTAACTTGGCGTTCCGGTCTGTAGCAAAACGTTTTTTAAGTGTGTCGATGTTGTTGTGTGTATCCCAACCCGGGCTGTTCACCGTAACAAACGGTACACCGCGTTGAACGAGTCGACGGGCCAATAAGCAGCTTTGCCCAATGGGGTCGCTCATACCATAACGGTTGCGTATCTCCTGTGGTTCATCCGTAAGATCAAAGGCTGCTTTAGCATCGTCCGACGCCAGTAAACTAAAAGCCCTTTCCAAATCAGGGTCTAATGCGTTGACGCTGGCATCCTTTTTCGAAGCAAATTGATCAAAGGCATTGACAATCTTTTTACGCCGATTGAGCCGTGCTAGATTTAACCCACGATAATAATTTAGGTCTCGCACCTTAAAATCTGGCCTTTGGGGATTGCCGCCTACGGCGAAAGGCTGAGTGGAGGCAGAAAGGAAGCCGTTGGCCGTGATATTATTTGAAAATCGAGGAATCGCGATATTGGGAGGAAGGACTCCCCGCTGGTCCCGTATTTGGGCGACCGTGGAGCAAATCGCCGGGTATTCGAGTGCCGGAGTTGGTTGGTACCCTGTCAGTAGATAATGCGTACCGAAATTATGCTCACCCAGAGGAGAAGTAACGGATCTAACTAATGCCACTTCCTCCATGATATTTGCTGTTTGCGACAGACATTCATTCAATCGAACGCCCGGAATCGTGGTGGAGATCGAATCCATAGGACCGCGAACTTCAACGGGGGCATCAGGCTTCGGGTCGAACATCTCAAGATGGCTGGGCCCACCTTCTAACCATAGCAATATGCAACGCCTGTCTTGAGGGCTGGCATTTGCGGATCGTGCGGCCAGTATTTTTGGCAGATCCAAGCCAAAGGCTGTTAATCCACCCAAACAGATGGCGTTACGCCTGGAAATCCGTGAATGAGGGATGGAATTAGATAATTTCATAAGTCTGCCTTACTTAGGCGATCGATGCATTAGTCGTTTTTTTCTGTTGATGGGGTGCCGTACAGGCGAGCCCACTTGAAAAGATGATATTGGGAACGTTCTGTACCATAATTTTCCAGCTTACCGCCATCGATAATTCGTTTAGCGATACCTCCGATATTTGATGCTGCTGCCTTATTCTTTTCGAGCAACATGTCGACACGCTTGGCAGCAGCGTCAATTTCCTCATCACTGGCGTCTTTGTTAATGACGGGGGCAAGCAAGGACCTTACATCTACACCCCCGGTATTTGCACGATCATTGGCGGCTTTCTTAGTGCGGTCACCATAGGATGCGACGAGCCACTCCCGCATGTCGACAGGCTTTGCTTTTAAGACTTCGCTTATAGCTCCAAGCACGTGTGGGTCAGGGGTAAGCATACCTTGAGGAAAGGGGAAGTTGTACAAGACTTCGCCGTCATTGGCTACGATAATTGTCATGCTGACATTACGATTTAGTCCGTAACTTCCGGGGCCATCACGACCGTCATTTGAAATTCCTATAGTCGGTTTACCGGCAACATATTGCCCATAACGCCGTGCATTTTCATTTAGTTTGTTTTTGTCATCCCCTAGATAGACGACAGTGGCATTGAGTTTTTTCTCAGACTTCTCGTTGATGGTGCTGACGAATCTGAGCAGGCCGATTAAACCGCGCACGGAGGAACCATATTGATCAGACATGATAATGAGCTGAGCGCCTGTGTTTTCGCCAAGAGCGTTTATCGTTTTCCCATCCTGATCACCACCAACAGCAGAAACAGCTAACTTTGGTAGTCGCTCACCAGCCTGAGGTCCTGAGAAAATCTCTTTTTCACCCTCAATCTTGAAATCTTTCGGATCACGGATGGAAAACGTCTGTTTGTATTGACTGTCTCGATCAGTTTGAGCCGGCCTTGCAGCTAATGCTCTTCGAGCGTTGGCTGCTTCTTCAGGTGATAGTTTTCCATCTCCGTCCTTGTCAAAACGCTTTATAATCTGCTCGCGCTGCTGTGCCTCGGGCCGTTCTTTCGGTTGTTCTTGCCCTTGGGCAAGTAGTAGCTGAGTGGAAAAGAATGTAGTTAGTAAGATATATGATTTCATGACTGCAAATCCAATTTATGTCTTTAGGCTGTAGGCTAGTGGTTGGTGGTGAAGTCTCTGGAGGAAAGTAGACCCCATACGAAGTCTTCTAGAAACGGCTGGAGGCTATCCTCGGTTATATGCTGTTTCAATTGTACATTCCAGAATGCGGTTTCCTGTTTGGTTGGATATCTCGAAAATGCTGTCAGATAGTATTCTGTAATGATATCCATCGGGGATGTCTCGGAATTAAGCAATTCTGCTAAACGGCCTTTATTGCGGTCGATCCGTCCATTTAAGAATTCGCCGTTAAAAAAGTGTAACGTCCGAGTAAGACGGCTAGGTCCGTTAGTAGCTGTTTCACAGGATTCATCCCGTCCACAGCGTCCCAGAATATCCAGAGTACGCGATGTGAGGGTGGGATTCCTGAGTTCCAGTGCCCGTGTGCCAAAGGGCTCTTCCCCGTATTGTTCTGGAATTCCAAGTACATCGGAGACGGCATCGGCATGAACAGCCGGATGGAGGGGAACTCTAAAGGCGTGAGAATAAAACTGGCTGTCATATTGATTCGATTGATTTGCGTGAGCGCTACGTTGATACGCAGCGCTGTTTGCGATGACTGATAATATATGTTTTATATCGTAATTAGACGAGACGAATTCATCAGCAAGAGCCTTTATTAGAAAAGGGTGGGTTGCCGGATTTGTTGACCGAAAATCATCTACCGGCTCAACGAGTCCCCGTCCCATCATTTGCTTCCACAGTCGATTCGTAATTGCCTGTGCGAAATATTGATTGTTTTCATGAGTGAGCCATGTTGTAAATTCCCGGCGAGGATCACGAGTCGTGGACTTAATTGCCAGGCCTGCAGGAATCTTAGCTACGGCAGGCTCGAGTGTTAGTGGATGGATCGTGGTGCCGGCGGGATTGACCGTCACTGTTTGGCTGATATTTAATTTGGCAAAAATAGCAGCGAGCCCATGATAATCGTCCTGAGTCCAGTGATCCAAAGGGTGGTTATGGCAATTTGCACAACGCAACCGAGTTCCCATCAATAACTCACTGGTGAATTCAGCCTGTTGCCTGGCATCCGGCATGGTTCGGTAATAGTTGGCGGGTCCAATCTCAAACGCATCACCGTCCGCTAGAAGTAACTCAGTGACGAGCGTCTTGTAGTTGATATTTTCAGAGATTCGTGAAGAAAGCCAGGAGAAGTAGGCGTTGGCACCCTCACCCCCAAGACGCTGTGGGCTTATACGCAACAATTCCGAAAAGTAATAGGTCCAGTAGGTATTAAAACCCTGTGAAGCTAAAAGTGAATCAATCAGATTAGACCGCTTGTCTCGCTCCGAAGAAGCAATGAAATTCCGCGTTTGTTGAGAAGTTGGAAGTCTACCTGTCAGGTCGAGATAAATTCGTCTTATGAATTGACCGTCATCGCATTGCGGTGACGGCATGATACGAAGTGTCGCTAAAGCCTTGTTAATCTCTGTGTCTATGAAATTGTTAATAGGTGGAGCTGGAATGCTCCGGGTTGACGTGTTCAGTGGTACGAGGATTTCCAGGGGTTTAACCTTCGTGAGGTATCGTACCGAGACTATATGGCGCCCACGGCGTTGGATGGTCAAACTCGCAGATTTAGTGTTCGTTTGCACAGCTGATGTATCTTCCGGTTGCAAAACAGCCCATTTAGTGACATCGCGAGTAGAACCATCTTTATAGCTGGCAGTCACTTGAACCAGGTGACTGGAGGAGGTGTCTTCGGTGTAGATTTTTTCAGGCTTAAGATTTATGGCAACGAGATCACGAAAGCTAGTTTGTTTTGCGCCCTGGGAAATCCAGGACTTAAGCAATCTCGCCTCTTCTGAATCCATATCGAACAGGGTCCCGCCTTCATGAGCAATATGTTCAGTCGGTTTTAAGACGAGGAGGCTTTCAGCTGGATGGGCAAGGTTAATACGGCGTCCCTGTAAGTGATGAACGAGCGAATCATAGTCTGCAGCCGGGTTTCCTCCATAAAGACTAAGTTTAAAACCGCCACGCCCAATGGCAGCGCCGTGGCATGCACCTGCGTTACAACCGGATTTTGTAAAGATTGCAACGATGTCATTTTCAAAATCTACAGGTGTCTCGGCTGCGCTTATGGTTGTGGCCAATAGCACAACACAAACACATGCCTTCAGCAATATGGATAAAAGCGATGCCCGATTAGTGTAGAGTGTCGAATACATATCTCTATATTACTCTGTTGGGAAGTGGTGGATACAGAGTGAAACACTCAAAAACACCGTGCGATTAGGGCCAAAGCTAAAAAAGTGTAGTAACCTCCTGCGTCTTTTCACTAGAATAGGAATATTGATGAATAAATTATGGTTATAAAATCATCCTACGTACTGAGATCTGCATGGCTCGCTCAACTAGACGAACGTTTCTTCAATCGGCGGTTATGGCCGGAGGGCTGCGTCTTAATCTTGACCAGGTCGTGCAGGCTAGGGAAGCGACTGGAAACGCGAATAAGGATACAGCCGTTATCCAGGTTTGGTTAGGTGGAGGGCCATCTCAGTTTGAAACATTTGACCCTAAACCAGATTCACCTATCGAAATCCGTGGACCTTACGGAACAATCCCCACCTTGCACAGCGGCATACGTTTTTGTGAAACAATGCCTCGGACAGCTAAAGTAGTCGATCGTGCCGCCATCCTGCGTAGTATTGCCCATGGTGAGAATGGCCACTTTGTCGCGGCACATTGGTTATCCACGGGTTACCGCGGTATGAACAACCAAGCATCGCATCCGTCTGCAGGGGCTCTAGCATCACGTTTTCTTGGCCCTCGCGTTCAGGGAATGCCTCCTTATGTACTTTTGTCAGAAGAGCAAACCCGCAATCCGAATATTGGTGAGGTAATGGGAGCGGGGTATCTGGGCACAGGTCACGGTGCATTTACTGTTCTTCAGGATCCCTTTGTAGACAGTTACCGGCAGGATTTACTCGCAAATGCGACATCTAATCTAAAACTGGCAGACGATGTCACGATCGATCGTGTAGATGATCGGCGATCATTGCTTCATCGCCTCGATACGCTGTCGCGAGCGATTGATAATTCAAGATCCATGGACGGTCTCGATCGTTTCAGTCATGTTGCGTTGGATATGGTCACGAGCGGAAAAGCGCGAAATGCGTTTGATTTGTCGCAGGAACCTGAACATATTCGAACACTATACGGGAGTCATCGTTGGGGACAGTCAGGACTGCTTGCGCGCCGTCTTGTGGAAGCTGGAGTGTCGTTTGTTACCATCAATACGGCACCTGATTCCCTCTGTTGGGATTGGCATCTCAATATCGTCAATGACAAACGTCCTGCCGATGGTTCCATGGGCCCTAGCCGCGGAATGGATCTGTCCGGCCCACCACTGGACCAAATGGTGTCGGCTTTAGTCACTGACATTTATCAGCGTGGTCTCGATAAGAAAGTTATGCTTGTCGTGTGGGGCGAATTTGGACGCACACCCCGAATAAATAAGACGGGCGGTCGTGATCACTGGGGTCCATTGATGAGTATTCTAATGGCTGGGGGCGGAATCAAGGTAAATCAGGTGTTGGGAGCATCCAATTCCCGAGGTGAGACGCCTGTTGATATGCCCATCCATCCTAATGATGTTTTGGCGACAATGTATAGGCATTTGGGCATACAGCCAAATTGGCATACGATGACGCGAGAGGGGCGTCCGATTCCTGTACTGACTAACGGAAAACCCATAGCTGAGTTGTTATAAACCTCAGTCCTCGTTTCTTAATTCATGGATTGCTCTGGCGAACTGCCTTCCCAAGTCAATGTAAGACTCCGTGTCGTAATGCCAGGGATCGGAATAGCCATACATGTCTGTTGATTTGATGAGTCTTGCATTAGAATCTGAATCACAAAAGACCTTTTGCTGACTACGTAGTATTTCGCCGAATTGCCAAACCGGGGTTCCGCTCTTTTTGGAATCGGAAATGCGTCCTATTGCTATCGGTAGATCATCAGTACGCAAGGCCGCTCTGGTTAAGTCCATAAGACGTTTTAAGTTATTGGCATAGTTTTTTGCCGCTGTTTCGAATCCGGCATCGCTCTCTCCCTGCATCCACAAAATGCCTGACGGAATAAGGCGATCGTTTTCACCGTCGCCGTCGATATCGCGGGCTGACAACGCATTGCGTAATGTCGCGAGAAAATGATCATATTGGTTTATTCCTTTACCTTTTCCTTCGCCATCCTCAAAATCAGGATCCCAGCAACCAAAATATCGTGCTGCTTCGATTGCGATGGATGTGCCTCCGCGGGAGTATTTTATGAGGGCCACGTTCTCGTTTGGACGTAATTTACGTAACTCAGCCGCAAACGACAATTCACACCCAAATCTTGTTCCGTAGTGATTGGCCTGACCATCTGAACGGAAGTCAGCCCCGTGCCCCGGACGTAAGGGCCTCCAAATACCAAGGCCTTTTGCTGGTTTCCCATCTTCCGTTGAAGAGCCCTGGAAGATCATCACAGACTCTTGTGGAGAAGTGAACTGCTGTGGTAATTGGTCGACGAGTCCATACCCGTCCATATTGGATTGCCCACCTAGATAATAGAGATGATAGTCGGCTGCGTGTGTTATACCGGGGATGAAGATGACCGCAGTTAGCAAGAGTTTTTGAATCGGAGAATACATGATGCGGTTGGTTTTTGAGTAAAATGGGTTGAATTAGAACGTGGATTAATTACGGCATTTTACGGAATATGAATACGACCGAAAACATAGCTAAGTCATTTTATGAGTTTCATAGAACTGGTCAATTCGTTCCGGCTATTCAGGATATTTCCGTTTTATCGATGGCTGAAGCGTATGAATGTCAACGCATTTATCAAGCTATGGCAATAGCTGAGGGAGATTGCCCTATAGGCTATAAAGTTGGCTGTACGAGTGCTGCCATCCGTAAGCAATTCGGCTTCGACGAGCCGATTTGCGGTCGCCTAATGAAGTCCGGCCTTGTGGAAGAAGATGAACTGTTGAAGGCAAATGATTATTACTCACTAGCTATTGAACCGGAGTTCGTTATAAGAATTGGACGCGATTTAAGCGACGAGGACGCAAGCGAGTCCAAGTTACTGGATGCCATTGAATGTGTTCAACCAGGAATCGAACTACACCACTATGTTTACCAGTATCCTAAGCCAACGCGGCAGGAATTGATTTGCTCGAATGGAATTCATGCCGGGCAGGTGATTGGAAAGAAGAAGGTAGCCGCTCACGAAATTCATTGGGAATTGGAGGGCGTTGCAGTACATGTAAACGGTGCGCTAGTTGCTTCGGGTGTGGCAGCGGACATCATGAATGGGCCATTAAACTCTCTACGTTTTCTTATCGGCCATCTAGCAAGTAGAGGTCAAGTGTTGAGAGCTGGTGAAATAGTTATCCCCGGTTCTGCGACTGCTTTGATACCGGTCGTGTCAGGCGATACAGTCTCTTGCAGTTTTACGAATATCGGCGAAGTCACCGCCGCGTTTACTTAAATGGGTTTTCCCCCTGTTTCTTCGGCGGTCATTACCCTTACGTACTCAGCGTGAACGTTCACTTGCTCACGAGTTTAAGGGTGGCCAACCGTGATTGGGCCCTTGTTCGTTTTCCAGACGATCCGAGTTGAGCCTTCGCCAGCTCGAACCAGATGGTATTCGAAGACGATAAGTTTACCACCGAATTGATCGTTCTCAAGTCGGAGCTTACTTAACTCCTAGATTGGTGCTGTCTTGTTTGCCTGTAATACGTCCGCTACAGACGATTAAACCACGGCGAGAATGGCTAATACTAAAACAGCAGAACCGATTTTTTATTGATACCGTTGGTTTATCATGGTTGTATCTTTTGCTAAGGAGAACAAACTCGTACGGCGACCGATGTCGCTGTAACGAAATTTTGTTCACAGCCGTCCAGATCAGACCTACAGGCGTACTAAATGCAGGTTCATTTTAACCGTAATCAGATATCTCATTGTGCTCTTTGTTATACAGTTAGTTGCCGAATAACTAACATGTCTTTTTTGTCGCAAAATTCCAAGCCGTGCAGTGGGGTACGAGAGGCAGTTGAGTGGATGTAGCCTGGATTTGAACGGCCTAAATCGTTAGTAGAGAGAGTTTAAGGCCGGTCAAGCCATTGGGTTGCTCGGATATATAATCTCTCTAATTTCTTTTCTCAGGCCAACTAAACCGGCTGTATAACGGACGAGAAAGACGATCAGGACGACCAAACCGGAAATTCCCAAAATGGCGGCAACTATAGCAGCAGTTTGACGGTGACCGATAAAGCCAACGGTCGGAATGATGGCCATCATAGAGAGCATTCCAATTACCACGCAAGTTCGGGCAGACGTGAACTTGTGGGAACCACCGTTAGGTTGAATGAAGACCGACAGTCGAGCTAAACCTGTTAAGTGGATAAACATCGTAGAAATACCAGTCACGGCCAGGACAAACCGTAGCAGTAATGACAATTTAGGATCTGACGCTGCGGCCTCTACGAGAAACGGACTAGCAGAGGCAACAATAGTAAAGGCAAACCCGAGCTGAAAAAAACCTTTTGAATTACTGCTGATGGGAGCCGCCATAAAAAAGCCATGCCCGACCAAGGTTAACCCAGCCGCGGCTAGATAAAGTAAACCAATGATGGCCAGGGGACCCATTGCTGCCTCCATGGATACTCTGCCGGCACTAAGCCACGCAAGTCCACCGAGACATAACAATGAAGTGATAAGACCAATAATAATCAGCAATGCCCCAACTCTACATAAACCTAATTGGGACAATTCCTCTGTCGTGAAGATTCGTCCTGCTGCGCTAAAGTGAGAGTCTCCGTCAATGGGCGTCGCATTTACGGGGCTTGCATACGGATTAGCTTCGGAGGGCTGAGGCTGTATCGTTAAGACTGTGCCACAAGAACATTGAATGGATGGTCCTAAAGACGTTGGGACGGGTGTACTACAATTTGGGCAAATAATCACTAGAGTTTTCCTTAGCTAGCATTTACCCGGTGCCTCTTCATTAATACGGCCTATTATCGGTGAATACCATATAGGACACAAGACTGTCTCACCAAGCCGTCCAGCCGCCGTCGACGATGATGTTTTGCCCGGTGATATAGCTACCTGCATCACTGGCAAGTAATAGCAAGGCTCCCTTTAGTTCATCTGGCGCCCCCATACGGGACATGGGGCTTTTGGTTTGTAGGCGTTCGACCATTTCTTTGGGAGCGTTGGGACCGGGGAATGGCCCTGGGCTTAAGCAGTTGACGCGGACACCGTCAGTCGCCCAGTAGACGGCAAGGTGACGTGTCATATGAATAATGCCGCCTTTTAACGCATGATAGGATGCGGGGCTGGCATTACATATTCCGTCGTAAGCATCTGGATAGGATCCAACGACTCCGTACATCGAGCCGATATTGATTAGTGAACCGCTCCGTTTTGTTTCTACGACGTGATCACGAAAGAGTCTTCCTAATAGAAAATAGGCTGAGGCGTTTGCCAATTGGTCATTGAATTGTTGCTGGTCGACGGTTGTCCAATCGTCAGACGCACCATGAGTCCCATTGTTAACTAAGATGTCAATGCGTCCGCACGAGTTGATGGCATCTTCCATCACGGTTGAGATACTCAATTCGTTTTTATGGTCCAGCGAAAGTCCGATATGCCCGTCTCCAGGTAGCTTCTCCGCAGCTAGTTGTGCTTTTTCGAGGCTCCGACTGGTCACGACCACGCGGGAACCAGCTTCGGCAAGGGTTTGACAAAAAGCGGTCCCTAAATGTCCGGTACCTCCCGTCACGATTGCAACACGATTTTGCAGGCTAAATAGCTGCTGATTTGTTTTTGTCATTTCGACGTCCTTATGAATCACGGAATGTGAACCCATTGCTTTGCTTGGTTGGACTCGAGCATAGCGAGATTTGTGTGGAGTGTGTGCAACGCATCATGCAGATCGCAGGTTGGCGTGGTTCGTTGCTCAACGCAATCCAGAAAAACATTTGCCTGTTTAGTAAACAAATCGTCGCGTTCCAGCTTGTACTGGCCTCCAGGCAACCAACCCGCCTCAGGCTCGGTGCTAAAAGCCCATTTATTATTGTGAAATTCATATCGAATTGAGCCGCGTTCGAAGTTCAATTGGAGTGTTGTCTCGTTGGGGGATTGAAACTGGTTGAGTGTTAGGCTCCCCATGATCGCGCCATGGCGAATCATAACATGGACAGTATCTTCTACACTAACGCCGGGAAGTTGTTGATGTGCAGCATCACAGACCAGGGCTGTCGTCCGCCCTGCGATCCATTGAATACTGTTCATCATGTGAGTAATGGCATCCTGAATGGCCCCGCCCCCAGTTGTATGTTTGGCGTAGTAAGTTTCCCGATAGGCAGGGCGATAGAAAGGGAAGTCTTGACCGGAAGTAACGGTCAGTTGAAGAAGCGACCCAAATCTCTTGTCGTGAACGGCCTGCTTTGCAGATTCGACCAAAGGATGTTGTCGCATCACATAGGCGATTGCGCAGACGAGCTCTCGTTGCGTTATTAGCTGCTGTAACTCCTCAATCCCGTCGATCGATGTGCTGAGCGGCTTTTCGATTAGCAGATCGACACCCCTATTAGCCAGTTGGTGTGCCATGGGAATGTGCAAGTGAGCAGGAGTACAAATCACAGCGGCATCCGGCGGATCGACTAATGCGTCGTCGAGTGAGCTGAAGACGCGCTGAACCCCGTATTGTCTCGCGAGGTCATCTGCCAAGGCCTGATTGGTTTCGCAGATCTCTAACTGAACACGATTTGTGGTTTGAAAACATCGTAAGTGTCGATGCCCAATAGAACCAACGCCGATGATTAGCACGCGATGTAACAAAGAAAGTCCTCTGTTGTTTAACGGACCAAACGCCGAAATGCGTCGGTCCGCGGAATAGTCTCGATAAGGTCAGCCACCACTTCAGCGTCCAAGGCATGGCGTATAATACAAAATACTTCGTTGATGGCCGTCAACGTTCGTTCTATCTCGCTATCCCCGTGGGCAGCATTGATATAGAACGAGGTACCCATGTGCACAAAACGCTTAGCCATTTCCTGGATAAACAGTGTATTTAATAAAGCGGTGTCGAGGGAGGCTTCGAAGCGTATATAGGGATGCCAGTCGACACCAGAACAGCTCGCAGGTAGAGAATGAGCATCAATCAGTGCCGACACTTCCTGCTTCAATAACTGTCCGGTCTGATGGATTGTGTCGCACGCCTTTCGTGATTGCAATTCGTTAAGTGTCGTGATGGCTGCTCGTATCCCGAGCGTATCACTCCAATAGGTACTGGAAATAAACATTTGGGCTGCTGGTTCCATCGCTTCTCGTGAACCAACGACTGCACCCATTGGGTATCCATTGGAAATTGACTTTGCAAAAACGGCAATATCGGGAACGACTCCGAGTATTGGCTGGATGCCAGCGGGAGTTGGTCTAAATCCGGTTGAAACTTCATCAAAGATTAAGAGCACGCCATATTTGTCTGCCAAATCGCGAACTCCCTGCAGATAACCATCTGAGGGAAAATCGCTCCGCAATGGTTCCATCATGATGGCCGCCGTATCGTTGGCGTGTTCAATCAGTTTGGCTTCAAGGGCGTTAAGATCGTCGTACGGAAATGGGATTGCCGTACCTTTCAACGCGGAGGGCACGCCGATGGGTTCTATTCCGGGGAAAAGATGCTCGTCTAACTCGTTTTCATTCAAGTTGGCAGCGAGATACCAGTCGTGCCAGCCGTGATAACCACAAAAGAGTATCCTGTCCTTGCCTGTGGTACCTCGGGCAATTCGAATGGCTATAGCACAAGCATCGCCACCACCTTTAGCGAATCGCACCATTTCGGCACACGGTATACGGTCGATTAGAAGTTCCGCCAATTCGATTTCGATCGGATGGCTAATCGAATACATGCTTCCCAAGTCGATCTGTGACTTCACCGCGTCATCAATAATTGGGTCACAATACCCAAGGATTGTTGCGCCGATACCACTGACCCAGTCGACAAAAGTATTTCCATCAGCATCGGTGAAGTTGCCGCCCTTCCCGGAAACGGCAAAGGCGGGTGAAAAACCGTATGCGAACCGAGTGGGACGACGGCTGATTAGCTGAGTTGCCCCGGGGATGACTTCATGGGCACGATAGTACAGCTCCATTGATTTCGCAACTGATTTATATGAAGTGTCGCTATCTTTCATTAGCACTAACTCAACTGTTTATTTGGGCGTCTGCTTGAGCGATGACGTCGACACCAGTCAGATCGAACCAACCCTTAAGTATGGCCTGGGAAACCGGCCCTACCTGTCCGTCGCCGACAGGTAGGCCGTTAAAACGCGTGGCAGGCATCAAGCAATAAGGAGTACTGGTGAAAAAGACTTCATCAGCGGTATACAGATCGTAAGGGAGAAGTCGTGTCTCTTCACGAGAAATGCCAAGTGTGTCACAGATCTCCAGTGTTGTTTGTCTGGTAACACCAGCAAGTCCGTTAATACTTGTTGGTGTCCTAACGACTCCGTTCTTAACGAGGAAGACATTACCGCCTTTGTTTTCAGCAACGAAGCCATCGGTGTCCAGAATGACGCTTTGAGCGTCGTTGTCAACAATCTTAACTTCCTGCTCGGCCAGCGTATAAAACATACGGCTACGATTCTTAATCCTTGCATCGAGTGATTGAGACGGTATTTGCCGGCTAAAGGGTGTTACGGCGTGACAACCTTCATGGTAATATTTTTGCCAACCCGTGAGATTGAGAGGTTGGTTTGCGATCATGATGGTGGCCTTCGACGATTGGACAGGGCTAGGCCCCATCGGGGCCATGCCAGCTGAGACATTATGCACTATCCAACAATCGTCTTCAGCACGATATAGTTTTAAATTGCGTTCCAATAGGTCCAGCGTGGCAGCAAGCATATCCTGTTGTGTAATACCGGGATTAATACGTGCGACTTTGAGAGAGTCGTATAGTCTTGCGATATGCTGGTCTAATTTAAACGGCGAGTGCCGAAATGTCCTTGCGGAGTCTGTTACACAGTGTCCCAGATTTACCGCGGCGTCGAAGATCGATATCTTTGCTTCGCTTTCAGGCACTAATTCGCCCGAAAGATACACTAGTCGTTCGGTCATATGGTAGTTCCGTAAAACTGAGAATCGGTGTGTTAGTCACCGACGCAAATTAATTTAGAGCGGGTGCGGATAAATAGATGTCCGTCCGCGATTGCTGGCGTGGCCAGAATGGCATCACCCATATCGTTTTTGGATAGCAGCGTGTAGTCCTCCGAGTCTTCGAGAACGACGATGACACCGTTTTCACCAGCGACATAGATTTTGCCGTCGCCTACAACGGGAGAAGCAAAGTATTCACAGGTATTCTGTATCCTTGCTTGTCGACCTAAGGCCTTACCTTTTTTTGTGTCGAACACCGTGCGGATTCCTCCGCCCTTAATCAGTAACATTCGTCCGTTTGAAACAAGTGGAGAAACAATGTGGTCGGTATATTTCGTGGGATTCTTCCAGAGAAGGTGCGATTTGGTTACATCGCCGACCCCACCTGCTTGAACTGCTAATACATATTCGTCAGCAGCTTCCTTGGCATCATGACGTGCACCGGCAAAATTGTCGGGATGCAAAAATGCGATATCGAGTTCCTCGCCTTCAAGATAACCATCCTTGTTTAGATCCCCACGGTCAAAGGTCTTTTTAAAGAACGCTTCAGGCACCCGACCACTGGGAACGATCGCATGCATTTCGTCTTTGCTTAATTTGCCATTGTTATCGCCCGTTTCAGCGCGGTCGGCTGATGCCAGCCATTGATTAGCGATTCCGCCACTTTGCACCGATATGTAGATAACCCCATTTTCAACGACAGGAGTTGTTTTGATATTCCGAAGAAGGACTCGGGCATGCCATTTTCGTTCACCGTTCTCCGGATTATACCCAATTAGCATGCCGGTACCTGCCACTACAATCTCGTCTCCGGAGTCCGTACTGCAGATAACAGGGTGGGAGTAGTTGACTGCCTGGTCACTACGGTCGTCACGCCAAACCACTTTTCCGGTTGTTTTATCTAGAGCGACCATCGCGGGATTGAGATCGTCATCTTGTAGGAATATGACCTTGTCTTTATAAAGCGTCGGGGACATAGCGGGCCCCCAGCGAAATACGAAAAATGGAGTTGGTATTTCATGCTTCCATTGCTGTTGCCCGGTCTCAGCATCGAGGGCAATCAAGCCGAGCGTACTAAAATAGAAATAGACCCTCTCTGCGTCGGCCGCTGGAGTCGTGGCACATTGACTGTTCGTTTTATGGACGGGTATTAAATTAGGCGTGTGCCACTTAGTTGTCCAAAGCTCCTTTCCGTTTGAAGCGTCGAAGGCATGTAATCCTACGTGGTCGTCATCGATCATCGATGCGACAAACACCTTTCCATTGGCCACTACTGGTGAGCCAATTCCATCACCCAACGTTGCCGTCCAACGGACATTTTCCGTGTCAGTAAAATTTGTCGGGAGTGACTTCTCGGACTGGTAAACTCCAGTCGAGTTTGGACCTCGAAATTGGGGCCAGTCTTCGGCAAGCGCGAGTGAATTGGCAAGCGTTACGAAAAGCAATAAGCTGAAGGCGGAGGTTTTCATCGAGGTAACCCGTTTTAAGGTAAAATTCATAAAAGCTTTAGTCTTCCATTATGCAAGACTATAAACGGAAATGCGAATAGTTTGTTTTGATCAAATGACAGAAAGAGTGTCGGCCGCAATAGCGAGGGCTGCGGTGCAATAAGAGACGCTAGACACGGAGCCAACGAATGAAATTGAAATTGTTTTGCGTCGGGTGTATTTTGCTTGGTTTCGCTTTCAAGGTAGGCGTTGCAGATCCTGAGAATGGTCGTCTTGGAACTGAAGAAGCGAGAAGTCGGGCAAGGCTTCTGGAATCGGCGTATATTTCGACGTTGCAACATATGCATCGGCGGTATTTCGATGGAAACGAGCGAGCCGCTGTCCCGTCAAGTGTGATGGAAGATATTTTTCGCCGTGTGGATTATGATCACGGCACCAAGAGTCGGTGGATTTCAGTGAACACGCCGGCCATGGACCCTGCCCACGAACCGAAGGACCCGCTAAGTAAAGAGATCGCAAAATTCCTGAAAGCGAACAATTCACGATTCGAACGAATCTCGGACGATTCGTTCCTAAGTGCTCGGGCTATCACGCTTTTCGCAAGCTGCCAAAAATGCCACGTTAGCGTGTTATCTCAACAAACCGGAGGCCGGAAAGTCGCAGGGTTGGTCATTGAGATTCCTTTGGTTTCCCGCGATAAAGATTAATTCCTGAGTGATTGCTAATTAAAAAGGGGGCCAAGCGTCGGATGTGTCTCGATGAGAACTTTGCGAATCACATCCTTTAAATCGTTGGTGAGGTGTTTATAACGCTGTGCATCAGCCTCAGATTGCTGATCGCCTAAAATTTCTTTTATTCGCGAGTGCAGTTTCACCGTCGTTTTTGGTCCTAACGCCTGGAAAGTATTCGAGTAGATCATGTAGCTCAGAGGATATTTAAACAAACGGGTGTGTAAGTCGAGCAGAAACAAACTTTCGCCACTGGCAGTTTGTGGATGTCTGCGAGCAAAGTCCCTGCTAAACTCACTGGTCCCGGTAACTTGGGAAGTTAACTGGAATTCATCCACAAAAAACATGTAGGCTAATAATTCCTCTACAACACGTGAAATTCGACGTCTGGTGAAATCGCTACCGGTGTCATCACCAATTCTGAAAGTGGCATCATAATGATCCGCGCGTCGTTCCTCATAGATCGCTTTTGTAAAAAGATTTTGCATCTGGGTTTGGTGTTCTAATACCATTAACGCAACGATGTCACTAGTATCTGTCGGGTAATTGGCTTGGTTTACGTGTTTAGCGAGAACGAGCCTGTTTGCTCCTTGGGAATAGTCGAGTTCGTCTAAATTAGTGTCGCGAGAGACAAAAAGGTTTCCCATGTGCATCATGTCTCCATGATTGCCTGTTACATAATAACCGCCCCAACGTTGCTTCAGTGGCGAAGTGTGATCAGATAGAAAATTACCGAAGTTATAAACCGGTTGCCCACTGGCACTGGTGTATAGACTTCGTACTAAGGGGCCGGGTACCTCATGCGTACGTCTATTGGCGTGGCATTGCAGGCATTCACCTCGATCTCGCTGGATCAACACGCGCGAGGCTTTCTTTTGATCGAGGGTATAGAAGACTGTACCGAGCTTTGTATCAGATGCAATCAGTTCCAGTTTATCGCCACCCGGAACCCAACCAACATAGGCTTCATCGTTGAAATATAGGGCTCTAGGATTGGAGGGTGTAATTGGACGCAGCTGCAGGCTGGTTTTGGAATAAACCAGAGCCTGAGATTCGATATCGATTTCTAATTCCTTCAGTATCGCGTCGAGATACCCGCGAGTGGGATGGAACTCAAGTGCTAGTTCGCCCTGCTGAATCCGACGCTGAAGCCTTGTGACGACGTTTTCATCTTTCGCGGTTTGATAAGAGATGGGCTCCTGATAAAACTCAAACGGGCTTTGAGCCACAGTGACAGAAACTAACCACGTGAAGCACGATAATACGATCGTAGAACAGAAAGTGATGCGCGGCATCGATGCCCGTCTAATTAAGTGGATTTTCATACCATACGACATTTCTGGATCCTCTGCCGGCATTGAGGAGGTCGAGGTCACCATCGCTATCCATGTCGATATGTCGCAGGTCGTAACTTTCTTCATTGTCGTCAATAGTAGTCAGGTTAAAGACCCCCTTGCCATTATTGACGTAGAGCATGACACGCTTGCTCTCGTAACCGCAACTGGCAGCATCAATATCTCCATCCTGATCAAAATCGGCAACGGTCAGGCTATGAGGTTGCAGAATCGCCCTATCGATTTCATGGATCTCCCAGGTTGGGTTTTCAAACCAAAGGACTCCCACGCCGTGTCCCCGGGTGGCGATCCAGTCTGTCTTACCGTCCCCATTCACGTCGGCGGGCCGAATATTTGTGGCCGCGATTTGATTTTGAGCAAGTGAGATCTTTTTCCAGCGTCCTTTAACGCCCGACTTCCCGGGATTCTGCCAATAAGCAAACCAATTCCCGTCCGCAAATGGTTTTCCCTTGGCTCCAACAGCAATTTCTTTCCAGCCATCACCGTCTACGTCGCCAGCCCCCATATAGTGGCTCCCCCCGCGGGCATCTCCGGCAGCGAAAATGTGTCGATCCCATTGTTTGGCTTTGAGCGGATTCGCGGGAATGCTAAACCAAGCGATCGAATCACCAATGCCCTTTTCAGGTTGAAAGTTATTGATGATTAAGTCGGGGCGGCCGTCATTATCAATGTCTGAACGTAGGATGCAATGGATGCCGGTTATTTCAGGGTCGATAATTCGGGGGATCCATGCCCCTTTTGACACATTTTCTATGCCTGGGTTTTCAAGCCAGAATGGATGGCTATTAGCTAAGGTCCCGGCCCAATCAAGGTCTCCGTCACCATCGACATCGATGGTTTCACTGTGGATGCAATTTCCGTTACCTCCAGGGAATTGGTGCAGGATGATTTCACGCTCCCACGTCGGGGCGATAAATAAGCTCACGCGTCCGTTAAAGCTAGCGATAACGTCGAGGTATTGATCGCCATTAGCATTTAGGGCAACGGCTGTATTGCAATGCCCTTGTTCCATGATTGTATGTCGTTTCCACTCGTTGCCGATGCTTACTAGTGGCATCATGAGCAGGAAGAGGATGGCTTGCTTGAATTTCATGTATTTACACTCCTGTGGGCTAAGCGAGGATGCCCTGAACGACCGATCCCTCTACGTCTGTGAGTCGGTAATCACGACCTGCGTGCCGATAAGTCAATCGCTCGTGATCAAAGCCGAGAAGATGGAGAATGGTAGCATGGAAATCGTGGACATGAACTTTGTTGACCTCCGCACGGAGGCCGTGTTCATCGGTTTCGCCATAGGTAATCCCTTTTTTGACACCGGCTCCAGCTAGCCAGGAGGTAAAGGCCCAAGGGTGGTGCTCCCGCCCTTTGGCCTCCGCGGTGTTATTAAAAGGTGTACGTCCAAATTCAGTTGTCCATACGACAAGCGTCTCGTCTAGCATGCCGCGGCGTTTGAGGTCTTTCAATAACGCTGCGATTGGTTGATCCACGTTTTTTGCGAGTCCAACATGAGTCATCATGTCTCCGTGCGCATCCCAATTTCCTGCTGAACCCGTGTCAATTAATTCAACAAACCGTACGCCTCTTTCAATCAGACGCCGAGCGGCAAGACATTGCCAGCCAAACCCTGTCGTGGAACCGTGGTCGATTGCATAACTATCGAGAGTCTCAGCTGATTCGTTGCTGAAATCGAACGCGTCCGGAACCGCGTGTTGCATACCAAAGGCGGTGTCAAAGCTTTTCATTCTAGCATTCAGAGCCGCGTTGCTATTCCGATCCTTGAGGTGTAGTTTGTTAAGTGCCTGAAGCAACGTTATTTCTTGTTGCTGTTTGTCGACCGGTAGTCGAGGACTGACATTTGCTACTGGTTCAACGCCGGGAACGACCAAAGTTCCCTGATTGACTGCTGGTAGGAAGTCATTCGAATAGACTTGAGTACCTGCGTAGGTTTGTTTAGGCGCTATCACGACGAATCCAGGTAAATTACGATTTGCCGTGCCCATCCCATAGGTTATCCACGATCCTATACTGGGTCGCGAAAATGCAAATGACCCTGTATGCATGCCAAGGGTAGCGTTGTAATGGTTAGAATGTGATGTGTGCATTGATCGAATGATCGCAAGATCATCAACGCAAGTAGCAACATGCGGAAAAAGCGTGCTTACTTCGATTCCACTTTGCCCGTGAGGAGCGAAATCCCACTGTGGTTGTTTGATATAGATACGCTCGTAACCTGGTCGATCCTTAATCTCCGGATGGTCTGCCTGGATTTCTTTGCCATGATCACGATGTAAGGCTGGCTTCGGATCGAAGGTGTCAATATGGGATACCCCTCCGGTCATAAAAAGGAAGATGACGTTCTTCGCCTTGGCAGGAAAATGAGTTGTTTTGGGGTCGAGGGAACTAACGTCATCAACCGCAAGTGCCTCAGCAATCCCCGGGATCAAGAGAGAGCTTGCCATCGAGGATCGTAGCATGTTTCTGCGGGTGAGAATTGTGTTGGCAGAGTTAGAAGTGTCGCGCATTGTTTATATCATGAAATTAAAAATTCACCGTATATTATGCCACCAACGGCGTCATGATAAATGGTGGTTATATCTGACTATCATCCTACCTTGTCGTTCGCCAGTGAAATTTACACTTGTTAGGTAACGCGGCTTGTTCACGAACTGTGTTCAACCTAACTTAAGACCTCCGTAATATCGGCGGTGCTATCAGCAAAACGTTCGGTCGGTTTTCCAAGTTGATTTGAGATGGTAACAAAAAGATTTGAAAGCGGAATGTCGTCGCTATAATTCAAATGAGAGCCGTGGTTGAACCCCATATTTTTGCCTCCGCTGAGGATGATGGGGTAATTAATGGCCCGATGTGTTTTGCTCGTGGCGCATCCGTAGAAACAGAGCGTGTTGTCTAAAAGCGTGCCATCGCCTTCCTGAATAGAATTCAGTTTCTGAATGAAGTTAGCGTGCATCTCGTTAAGAAAGGCAATGTACTTGGCTACTTCGTCGTAATCTTTCTTCTCATGAGAGAGTTTGTGAGACGAATTGCCGAGGCCCAACGCGGACGGGAACCGATCGGTTAAACCGCCTTCTTCGCATGCAGTCTGGAAGGACGCAACGCGAGTAGTATCGGTTTGGAACGCCAACGCAATTAGATCATACATTAAAGTCAGGTATTCACGGGGAGAGGTTACGTTTAGTGAGAGATCGAGCTTGTCGGAATTGACCCTAGGCTTGGGAGTGTCTTGCCATTCCACCGCGCGTTGGGTCATTTTTTCCACTTCACGCACTGAGGATAAATATTCATCCATTTTCCGCTGATCGAGTGCACTTAAACGCCGATTAAGGTCGTTGGCTTCGCTTAGAATCTCATCAATTACACTGCCACGACTTGAGAGAGCATTACGTTCGTCGGCGGTGGTAACGCCGAACATTCTGCGGAATATTTCTGCAGGGTTATTCAATGCTGGTATCGGCCTGCCCGCTCTATCAAAAGATAGAGTAGAAGAACGATACGGTCGGTTCACGCCCCCGAAAGACGATAATACCATCGACTCAAAGCGTGTGTCCTTACCGAGTGTCTGAGCAAGGTGTTGGTCAATGGAAATGGATTGCTTATCGTAAGTTTTGAGAATGTCAGCACCTGTTAGAAAATAGTCAGCACCCTTATGCGCTGACGTGGTCCGCATGGGAGGATGCGACAGACCGGAAAGAAATGTGATCTTGTCACGCAGAGGCATAATGCTAGCGTGCATTTCGGGCGCGACGTAATCTTTGCCAAGACCTACTGGAAACCATCCGTTTTTAAGGCGATCAGGTGCATCGTCAGCAGGCATGGGCACGCCGTAGGCAAAGAAGCCTGCAAAAAAACGTTCGCGTTGCTGTGGTTTGTCTGAGCCCCAACTCATACCTTCTAGCCAGGGCAGTGCCATCGTGACGCCCATGGACTTTAACAACGTTCTACGTTCCAGGTGCCATGATTTTCTCTTCATCAGGTTTATTTCCTACCTCTTAGGCTATTTTGTTAAAAATGGCTCGGACAGTACGACCTGTTCCAGTAGTATCTGGAATTGATCATGGTTTGCTGCCAGGGTCTCGCAAATAGAGTCGATTGCCGGCCGGTCTTGGAAGTCTAGATATCGCCCCAGAGCATAGGATAATGTCTTGCGAACCAGGGCCCTGCGATATTGTTCTTTCTTTTCCGTTAGTATATATCGTTTTAAATCATCGAGATTTTGAACCGTATGGCCGTCACGCAACTTGGTCGTTGGATCGACCTGTATATTCTGATGGGGCAGCTTCACGTTAGGATCGAGATTACCTTCCCTCCATTGCCCTAATGCATTGTAGTTTTCAAAAGCAACCCCCCATGGATCAATCCTACTATGGCAATCACGGCAGCGTTGATTCGTGGTGTGGGCGACCAGTCGCTCTTTCAGGGAAAGGCCTGTCTCGTCTTCAGCTTCGGGTTCCGGCAGATCGGGAACGTTTGGAGGCGGGGGTGGTGGCGGCATATCGAGCATGCGTTCCAGGACCCACATCCCCCGAAGGATTGGATGACTTTCGGACCCGGTGGAGTTGCCAAAGAGCATACTTGCCTGGGTGAGTAAGCCACCTCGATTATGTTCAGGGTTTAGATCTCTCACTTCAAAGCCGCCACTAATGCCGGGAATACGATAGTGTTTAGCTAGCTTGTGGTTGATAACAACGAAATCAGAGTGGATAAAGTTGTCGATGCTGAGGTTATTGGATAGAACGTGGTGAAGAAATAGAACGGTCTCCTGCTCAAATAAGTCTTTGGTCGGTTCCTCAAAAACGAAGAACTCCGGATTCACCGCTATCTGTCGGATTGCGGCTAGATCTAGCCACTGGGCCGCAAAATTGTTCGAGAATGCCTTGGCCTTTGGATCCTTGAGCATGCGGTGAACCTGGGATTGCAAAGTTGTAGTGTCCGTTAGTTGGCCCTGCTCTGCTAACGCAAATAAAGTTGCGTCCGGCATTGAGCTCCATAAGAAATAGGAGAGTCGTGACGCGAGCTCGTAATCGTTTAAATTCCGTTGTTGAAAGGACTCTTCGTCTGCCTTAGGATCGTGGGCGGGTTCTGCAATCAGCAGGAAATTAGCGGAGCATAACACTGCAGTAAGGGTTGAAACAAGAGTTTCCTCGAAAGTTGCATGACTAGGACGGAGTTTATCGAACAACGCCGCTTTGCGTTCCACCTCATGTTCCGCCACAGGCCGACGATATGCCCGCGCCATAAAATTCCTTAACACCTCGCGAACATAAACCGACTCGTTATCACGATTAGGGGAGTCTATAAGGATGGCTCGTTTTTGCGAAGTCGGCCAGCTAGGATAATAATTACTTTCTATCTCTACCCAGTCGATGACCAATTTAGGCAGCTCCTCGTAAGAAAGGTTACTAGTGCCACGCCGGAATTCATTAAAGATTCGAAAGTACGAAGGACGGGAAGGTTTATTGGACTGAAATGGGAAATTCGCTCCGTGCACAACAAACTCGTAAGTCCGGAAATCCTGAGATTGGACTTCAATATTGCCACCTTCCCTTTGATCGGAAACACCGTTTCCCCGGAATGAACCCAGTTCAAACGACAGACGTGGGGATGTGTTCCCCTTGCCGACAATCGCTGCGGCACGAATCGTGACACGCACTGGCGAATCGTAGGGGATTTCATAGATTTCTGCGATGAACTCTGGCTGAAAACCGGACCGTCCATCTCCCAATGCGCCACCGATTTTACGGTCAGCAGAAAAAGGGGAGTCTATCGGATCCTGCGGTCGATTTCCCGCTAAAAGCACACCCTCGCCCTCTGACGATACCTCGCCGCTAACTAATTTAAACAGACCTTTGAACTGTGGTTCCCCATCTACTAATGGTTGAAGTTGATAAGAGGCTGAACCTCCCTTGGGTTTCTGTCCATTCGGGTTTACTTTGTATGCACGCTCCGGCTCAATGCGGACCACGTAAGATGACGGTTTTTCTTCCGGTGCCAGTAAGATCCGATTTAATGCGTTTCGGGCTATTCTTTCGAAGTATTCGATGTGTAGCGCTGACGTACCCAGTACCGAGCTATTGTTAACAAAGCCTTCTTTTGCCGATCCCTCCGGCGGAAGATCTGTGGCGAACCGGAGATCCAAATGTAATAGGTCTCGGAGCGTGTTGTTGTACTCGTATGACGTGAGTCTGCGTAATACATTGCGACCGCCGGTCGAACGTCGCAATTCTACTAATCTACGAAATTCTGAGGTTAATAAGTCTATTGCAGCCTGCCGAGCTTGGTTGTTAGGGAGGTTGGCAGCATCTTTAGGTGGCATTTCACGCAGATTGATGAGATCCAGTACCTCCTGCCAGCTGTCTGTGGAATTCCCTTTTAACAAATCGGCGTCTAGGGTATCTAAACGTAGGTTAGCTTTCTGTTGTCTAGGTCCGTGGCAGTCAACGCAGTATGTCGTAAGAAATGGTCGTATTCCTTTTTCAAAAACAATCGACGGACTATCGCCGTCACCTTCCGAGGCCTTAACAGCAGTCACAGATAGAAAGCATGGTGCGACAAGTCCGAGCATGCATACAAGAGTTGGCAGCATAAGTGTCCTTCGGGTGAGAAGGAAGAGTAGCGAAGTTGTCATCATAGTTCTAATCGACATATAGAAACTCATTGCTAGCCAACAGGATGCGACTGATAGCCTGCCATTTCTCCTCATTTTCGGCATCATAGTTCCTGAGGAAATCCGCGGTGACAGAAACCTCGTCGTCAGTGGGAAGACGCTGGAAAAATAGGGCATATAATTGTTCGATTGCCGGACTTGAAGCTTCGTTGGTAAGGATTTCATTGGCTGCTTGATTCGCACAGGAATGAAAAAACTCATCGTTGAGAAAATATAGGGCCTGGGTGGGGACAGTAGTTTGTTGCCGCTGAGGCGTACTGGCGTTAGGGTCCGGTCCGTCAAACAACGCAAGAAATGGATGGCGGCGTTGCCGCTGAACCATCAGGTAAGCACTACGTTTGGTTGTCTCGTAAACGGCATTAAACGGTGCATGTTGGCTGAAGGACCATGATTCCTCTGGGGGAAAGGGATGGGCTTTGCCGGGGGTTTTATCGAGTTGTTTGCTAACAGCAAGCAGCGAATCCCGGATTTCCTCGGCCGATAAACGACGGGCGGAATAGTGGCTTAACCAGCGATTGGTTGGATCGAAGGACTTAGCAAGTTTAGAAGCTTGGGAACTTCGTTGGTACGTTTCACTTAGCATGATTAATCGATGGACCGGCTTAAGTTGGAAATTACCGGATTTGAGCGTATGGGCTAGAAATTCCAGTAATTCGGGATGACTGGGGGCGGCACCGCGAGATCCGAAATCATTAGGCGTCGTGACTATCCCTCGACCGAAATGCCATTGCCAAATGCGATTGGCTAACACTCGAGCGAATAAGGGATGTTCAACAATCCAATTTGCAAGTTCAAGTCGTCCACTCAGTGCCGGGTTTGCCAGCGGAGTAGCACCAAACACACGCAGCCAACGTCTTGGTATAGCATCGCCAACCTGCTCAGGATCGCCACGTAGATGTAGGGAGGCATCCGCGACTGTACCTTCCGTGACGGCGTAGGCGAGTGGTTGCGTAACGGGGGTCGGAGGAGTTAAATTTCCATTGGCTGTACCGAGTTGGGTGATTCCCTCGCCATATTCGGAGGATGAAATGTGTTCCAGGAAAAAAGTAACCCCGTCACCGGCACCAGGGTGCCCATCCAATACATGGCCATCAATTGAGTATTCACCTTCTTCAGGGCAGACCCAGACAAGCCCACTGTCCTCCAGAGGGCCTGGGTGCGTAAACAGTGTTTTGGGAGGCAATGATGTCCAGGCGGCGATCGCGGTATTACCTGTATTGGCGAAGAAGGAGGGATTGTCTCCGTTGGCCCAACCCCGGAGAGCGGAATGCCCCCCAATGTCTCGCTTTTTGTCTACTAGGAATTTTGGTCCGCTGGTCGTATCGAGAAATCCCCATTTAGCACCTCGAACGGAAATGATAGGAGCGTCTGAGTCAATCAGGCCGACCAATTCCTGACTTGACCAACTCTTCTCGGGTACTTTTGTGTTGTTTATTTCGAGAACTATCCCAGTTGTATCGGCTCCGTAATTTGCATTGCGGTGGATTCGTAGTTGGATTGCCTCTCCTTTTTTGAGGCTCAACGTGGAATTACTACCCAAATGATCTGCGAAGAGTTGTTTCCCACTTTGGGTGACATTTGCCGTCGCCAATAACGTAGCTTCCTGTTCAGCGATGCCTTTGAGGTGGGCTATTGTTACAGGATTGTTGGGGCGATTTGCGTCGAATTCAGCTTTTAGAGCGAGATATTGTTGATACTTTTTTGGGTTTCGCCCGTCATAGCCAGGCTTATTAGATTTGCGGGTTGTGGAATTGGCTCACAACCAGGAAAGGCGAATTGCGTACTACTGAAAATTCCATAGAGTGCGTAATAGTCGTCGGCCGTAATCGGATCGTATTTATGGTCGTGGCAACGAGCGCAACCGATCGTCATTCCTAAAAATGCCTTTCCGACGTTATCGATAACGTCCTCGTGCATCAGATGGATATCTTTATTGATGTCATGCCCATAACGTCGGGCAACTGCTAGATAACCGGTTGCAATGATTCCGGCATTTGTCTGTTCAGAATCGGAACCTAACGGAGAGAGATCACCGGACAACTGTTGTTGTACAAAATCTTGAAACGGAAGGTCACGATTGAACGAATCAATTACCCAGTTTCGATAACGCCAGGCGTGTGGGAGGGGACGGTCGGAATTTTCGCCGGCCGTATCCGCGTAACGCACGACATCCAGCCAATGCCGACCCCAGTGGACGCCGTACTCCTTGGAGTTAAGTAATCGGTCGATCACCTTGGCAAATGCATTAACCGAAGTGTCCCGTTCAAATGCCAAGACTTCCTGGTAGGAGGGGGGCAAGCCGGTAAGGTCGTATGTTGCGCGGCGAATTAATTCGCGTCGACTGGCTGAAACTTGCGCAGTGAGACCGTTTTTTTGCAACCTATGGTTGATAAAACGATCAATTGTATTCGGCTCAGTCGGCGTGTTAGGATCTTGGATCGGCTGATAGGACCACCACGCGTCAGCTTCTTCTCGGGACATACCGCCAAGCAGCATTCCCTCCTTGCGAGGGTCGACAGCACCCCTTCGGATCCACGTGGTAAGAACGCTGATTTCTTCGTTTGTAAGTTTTCCACCTTTATCCGCAGGTGGCATTTCGAGGCCTCGGTAATTAATCGCGTCGAGCAGCAAGCTTTCTTCGACATTGCCCGGCACGATAGCGGGGCCTGACTCACCACCTTTGCTCCAACCGGCTTTGGTTTCCAGGGACAATCCTCCTGCAGCTTTAGTTCCGGCATGACATTGAAAAAACTTTGCAATGAGCAACGGGCGGACTTTCTTCTCAAAGAACTCGTCTGCAAGAAGTGATGATGCCTGAATACCGATCTGGCCGATCAACAGCAAAGTAATGATAAAAGATTTCATGCTCGGTTATCCAAAAAGGGCTTTCACAGGATTGCCCTGAACTATTGGGTGAGGGCGGCCGAAACGGTCGTATACTAAGGTGCTGCTGTCGTAACCTAAAGCTTTATAGATAGTTGCTACATAATCACTAACGTAAACCGGCCGGTCTGTGGGTTCGCCGCCTATCTGGTCCGTTGCGCCGTAAACCTGACCACCTTGGATGCCCGCTCCTGCCAGTAAGGTGCTATAAACCTTGCCCCAGTGATCACGACCGGCCTTGCCGTTTATCTTCGGAGTCCGCCCGAATTCACCGGTCCAGGAGACGAGCGTATTTTCATATAAGCCTCGCTGTTCCAAATCGGAAAATAAGGCCGCCATGGCCCTGTCCATTGGTGGTAGAAGTAGGTCCTTCATGACTTTGAAATGATTCGCGTGCGTATCGAAGTTCTTAGTTGAATGCAAATACATCCAAGGAACCGTGACGAAAGAAACCCCGCGTTCGACAAGACGTCTGGCGACCAGGCAACTTCTGCCGAATTTGTTATCGCCATACCATTCAATGGTAGATGGCTTCTCTTCCTCGATCAAAAATGCCTTCCAGACTGAATCTGATTGTAGGATGCTAAGCGCGCGGCGACGGGCGTCTTCATAAAGCTGGCGATTGTCGTCCAGTTTCGATTTTCTGGGTTCCTTTTCGAGTCCCGTCAGAAGGTTAACGCGGTCGCGTAACCGCTCGACGCCAACTCCGTCGGGCGGTAAAAAGCTTTGAGGTAGCGTGCCTGGATTCCAAGATTCTTCAATTAGCGTTAACGGATCATACTGTTGCCCAAGAAAACCAGCGTGCTGCCCGCCCCATCTAAAGTTGTTTTGATCGCCAATACGAACTGGTAGATGAATGGCGCCAGGCAAGCCGTTGCGGTCACCCCGAAGTTGTCGTAGAGCTCCTCCGATATTGGGGGGATCGTCTCGCGAAACCTGAGGTTCTCCGCGTTGTCGGGGAGCATGTTTTAGACCTGTTAGATTGTAATGCACGCCAACGCCGTGGGTGTTGCTTTCGTGCCAGGTGGATCTAATAATCGCGTATTTATCCGCCACGTTCGCTAAGTGTGGCAAATGTTCGCAAATCTGTATTCCCGGTACGTTCGTAGGTGCCGGAAGGAATTCGCCCCTGAATCGCTCGTCACATTCCGGCTTCATATCGAAGGTTTCCTGTTGAGCGGGACCGCCAGTCATGTAAAGCATGATGCAGTTCGTATTTGTTGACGATTGTCCGGTTTGCGCTTTACTAACTTCCGAAAGAAAAATGTGATCAACTAGGTTAGTTGTGGTGCCAGCTAGAACACCTGCCTGAAGCATCGTGCGTCTATTTAGCTCACGTCTGATAACCACTTTCTAACCTTCCTATCAATATCGGACTCCTGTTTAATTGTAATAAAAACCTGAGGACTGGAGTATACGAATTAAAGGACAAGGCTCGGTTGTTGCTATTCGTTCGAGGGTAAGATTAGAAATTCAGTGAGGCTAATTGATTCGTTTTCCTTCGCAGGTCAAAATAAAACAACACCTAAATTTATAACCAAAGGTAAATTCATGCTGTTAATTCTCGCGACCACTGGGGGCTCAAATCTAGAACTTGGAAAAAAGGTGGAGGCCGCTGCTGAAGTAAAAGGCATTGCCACCACGCTTATAGACCTTAGCGATTACCGCATCCCATTGTTCTGCATGCGTGATTATGAAGCAGGTCCCGGCGAAGATTATGCGAAATTGCACCGACAGGTGTTAGACGCGGACGCCTTATGGGTTTCAGCTCCCGAATACAATGGTAGTATCCCGCCAAACTTAACCAGTGCAATCGCGTGGATGTCCACACAGGGCGACGATTTTCGTGAAATGTTCACAGGGTTGCCTGTGGCCTTGTCTACTCATTCCGGGGGTGGCGGTCAAAAGGTTCTGACTGCGATGCGAACTCAATTTGGCCACCTTGGATCTACGGTGATTGGTCGCGAAATCCTTGCAAGTAAGCATAAAGAGCCTAATCCGGACTCGATCGATGCTATGTTGGAAACGCTTAAGAAGATGATGGGCTAAGCCAAACGGTTTTTCCCTTTATTTTCTTCTTGATGAATGGTGACCGGCCATCCCGGAAATTCATTGGAGGGGTTGCCGTCGAGTGGATCCACATCGAAACGGTAGGCATGAATTTCATATGTTTTTGCCTGAGTGTCAATTAGTACGAATCCGAATCCACTTCCCTTCTGATGCGCGCGTTCATAACGAGGTCGTTTTGTTCCAACTTCCGGGTTACCAGTAGAATATACGTAAGCCCGATTTCCGAATCCGTCCAGGTATTCACCGGTATTGGGTAGGTTGTGTTTCGGTCTGTGCTGATGGTCCATGCCAACGTCGTCAGGACGCCACCAGC
>PBCP01000109.1 GCA_002717145.1 Planctomycetaceae bacterium
ATATCAACTGGCAAGACCAACGCGGCAATGAATTAGACGCTAATGGCTTGCCGCTTATTGCTTCACTTAACAATCGCTTAGGAGAAAACCAATACGAACAACACGGTTGTCTTCTTCGCACCGGATTTATGAATGTAACGTTGCACTGGTTAAATCAAAACGGGCTACTGCCTGTTAATTGCCAGGCAGCCTTCATCATGGATTTATTCGCTAGTCACCTCTGCAATGCCCCGTTGCTCAGTGACCCAACCGCTGCAGGCAGCGCCGGCTTGCTAAACATCCACAACAACCAATGGGATCAGGATGCGATTTCAGAACTCGGCATCCCGTTGAATATTCTACCCGAAGTACAAACAGTGCGAGAACGAGTTGGGACAATCAGCGGCGAGATCGCCCATGCCACCGGGTTACCTAAAGGCATTCCAGTGTTTGTAGCCATTGGGGATAATCAAGCAAGTTTTCTGGGCAGCGTCGCCGATCGCCATACACAACTCTCAATCAATGTTGGAACAGGGGGGCAGGTATCTGCCTATAGCAACCAGATTGGGCATCACGAAAGTCTGGAAGTCAGACCGTTTCCCTATGGCGGCTTTCTACTTGCGAATGTGGGAGCTTGTGGCGGCCGTAGTTTTGCGGCTTTGGAAAATTTCTTCCAGGCAGTCGCACGTGATATATTCGAAATCGAACCTGACGATTCTGCATATCAGCGAATGAAGCAACTAGCTGCCCAAACAGTCGCCGCTCCGACTGGATTAAAGTGTTCCCCCATATTTACAGGCACCAGACAAGATCCATCTCAGCGAGCATCCTGGACCGGGTTAACACCTGACAATTTTACACCTGCGCTTCTAACAAGATCTCTTTTGGAAGGAATGGCCACTACATTTAATGAGGGCTTCGCGGCGATCTTATCCTGTGGAGTAACCGGCATTAGTGAAATCGTGGGAGCAGGAAACGGGATTCGCGAAAACTCTGTCCTTCAGGATTGCATTGAATCACAATTCAATATGCAAGTACGTAAGCCACTGCAAAATGAAGAAGCCACTTTAGGAGCAGCCATCACGGCAGCGATAGGGTGTGGCCTTCTCAATGACTTATCCGATTCCTCTCGATGGATTCAGTATGAAGAGTAAGAAAACAAAAAACAGACTCACATGGCTAACATCCGTTGCGACCTTGTTACTACTTACCAACGGCATATTGGCTCAAGAAGCTCAGGTCG
Organism: Planctomycetaceae bacterium; assembly: GCA_002717145.1. Lineage (GTDB taxonomy): Bacteria > Planctomycetota > Planctomycetia > Pirellulales > Pirellulaceae > UBA721. Next base: position 1,223 of record PBCP01000109.1, read on the forward strand.
GATTCAACCGAGATATACGCCCGCTCCTATCCAATAAATGTTTCGCATGCCATGGACCTGATGCCAACAAACGTGAATCCGGACTGAGGCTGGACATGCGGGATTCAGCGATTTCCACTTTAGACTCCGGTTTAGCGGCCATCGTTCCTGGCAATCCAGATCAAAGTGAACTCTGGAAACGGATCAATTCGGACGATGAGTTTACTCGCATGCCCCCGGCAGAGCACCATGAACCTCTGAAAAACCAGGAAAAGCAACTGCTCCGCACATGGATTCAGGAAGGCGCAAAATATCAAACGCACTGGGCATTTATCCCTCCCGTCCGCTCATCCATGCCAAGCGTTGAAAACGAGAATTGGTCGAGAAACGCAATCGACCTATTTGTTCTGTCCGAACTGGAACAGCGCAACTTATACCCCGCCAAAGCAGCAGGCAAAGAAGCTCTCATTCGCCGACTAGCGTTCGACTTAACGGGGCTCCCCCCCAGTCTAAAAGAAATTGATGATTTCCTGTCGGACAATTCACCTGACAGCTACGAAAGGCTCGTCGAGAAATATTTAGCGTCCCCCGCTTATGGTGAAAACCTCGCCACAGCCTGGCTGGATCTGGCACGATATGCGGACACGAATGGTTATCAGTATGACACCGAGCGACGACAATGGGTTTGGCGTGACTGGGTGATCAATGCCTACAACCAAAACAAACCTTTTGACGAGTTCACCGAAGAGCAAATCGCCGGAGATTTAATGAATAATGCAACACCAAGTCAAATCTTAGCCACCGGCTTCAATCGCAATCATGGCATTACGATTGAAGGCGGGGTGATCGGCGAGGAGTATCGAACTGAATATGTAATGGATCGACTGATTACTACGTCCAGTGTCTGGATGGGTCTAACTGTGGGATGCGCCCGATGCCACGATCACAAGTACGATCCAATTAGCCAAAAGGAATTTTACGAACTTTACGGCTTCTTTAACCTTGTACCCGAACGCGGACAAAACGGATTCCAACCACAAATGCAGATTGCCTCTCCGCTTGCCGAAACGCGACTTTCGTCTCTAGCCTCTCGCATTGCAGCCCTACAACACGACCTAACCACTGCCAAAGAGGATCTCACGGGGCTGGAAGTCTGGGCAGAAAAGCTTGCCTCAGACGGAAATCACTGGCAAGTTCTCAAAGCCGAGAGTAGCAAGTCTTCAGAAGGAACGACCATTACGCCTCAAGCCGATCATTCGCTGTTAGTGTCAGGAGTCAATCCTCAAAAAGACATTTACACTCTAAGTTTTAGGACGGACAAAACAGCACTCACGGCTCTTCGACTACAGTGCCTGACTCATCCATCTTTGCCCGGAGGTGGTCCCGGACGCCACAGCAACTCCAATTTTGTGCTGACTGGAATAGAATTACAGGCCACTTCCGTAGCCGACCCAGACCTGAGCCATTTGGTTACTTTCAGTAAGGCACGCGCCGATTACAATCAGCCTCGATACAACGTGACGTCCGCGCTCGACCCGAATACATCCACGGGATGGGCGGTGGATGGCCCTACACGAAAGATGGCAGCAACGGCAATTTTTGAAGCCAAAGAACCGTTTGGTTATGAAGGCGGAACACTTATTACGCTAACACTCAAACACGAAGCCCAATTCGGCACGCATGGAATCGGACGTCCAAGAATTAGCATTTCCTCAGCCCCCACCGAGACATTGGATTTCAACGGCATCGATGCCACGATAGTCGACGCAGCTAAAATCCCTGCGAAGCAACGATCCCCTCTACAGCACAAGATATTAGTCGATTTCTACCAAGCTAATCTGGGCCCTGCCAAACGGATCGAAAACGAAATAAAAGGCCTCCAACAACTGCAAAAGAATGCTTTTCCACCAACCATGGTAATGAAAGACCAGCCCGGAATTCGCAAGACCCACATTCTCAATCGAGGTCAGTATAACGAGCCCACCACGGAGGTTCATCCTGGAACGCCAGCCGCCTTACCCCCCATGTCACCTAGCCATACAAAAAATCGATTGGGACTGGCACAATGGCTCACCTCAGACGAACATCCACTTACGTCACGAGTCACGGTAAACCGTTACTGGCAACAGCTTTTCGGTAACGGGCTGGTAAAAACCTCTGAAGATTTTGGCAATCAGGGAAATGCCCCCAGCCATCCTGAACTACTGGATTATCTGGCATTAGAATTTATTCAATCGGGCTGGGACATTAAGCACCTCCACCGTTTGATCGTGACTTCCGCTACCTACCGGCAATCTTCCAAGGTAGGGCGTGAGCAGTATCTGCAGGATCCTGAAAACCTTTGGTTGAGCCGTGGCCCCCGGATGCGTCTAACGGCTGAACAAATTCGGGATAACGCGTTATCGGTCAGTGGACTGTTGCTCAACACGCTAGGTGGGGCAAGTGTCTACCCTTACCAACCAAAGGGAATCTGGTTAGAGCTAAACAATCGTCCGGGCTATTCCCGAGCATATCCACAGAGTAGTGGTGAGCAGTTGTATCGGCGTAGTCTGTATACTTTTTGGAAACGAACGGTTCCGTCACCGATGATGAAAACATTAGACGCTCCTGAGCGCGAATCCTGCACTTTGAAACGTTCTTATACCAATACTCCATTACAGTCGCTTTTACTATTAAACAGTACTCAGTTTGTCGAAGCCGCGCGTCACATGGCAGGACAAATACTTCACCAGCCATTCACAACAGATCGGGAACGTATCATGCATGCATTTCGAATGTCGACCGGTCGAAAACCTCATGAGGATGAAATTAAGATTCTGAAAAATGCCCTTCACGAACATTTTGTCATCTTTAAAAACAATACCGAAGCCGTAGAAAACCTCCTGAGCGTAGGAGATTCAATCGTTGACCACTCATTAAGTCCTGTCCAACTGGCAGGATGGACAGCGCTTTGTCGGATCCTACTCAACCTTGACGAAACAATTACAAAGGGGTAACGAAACAATGCAGCAAGTAATTGAAAAGTCGCACCTGTTAACAAACCGACGCCAATTCTTCAGTCGCACTTCGACCGGAATTGGAGTCGCAGCATTGGCTTCCCTGTTAAATGCGAAGGAACCCACAAAATCAACTGCCCTCCTGGGGTTACCGCATTTCGCCCCAAGGGCAAAAAGAGTCATCTACCTGCTTCAGTCCGGAGCCCCATCACAGGTTGATCTATATGACTACAAACCGTCTCTGGAAAAACTCCACATGACGGAATTACCGGCAGAAATCCGTAACGGGCAACGGCTAACAGGCATGACTGCCGGGCAAACTAAGTTTCCATTGGTAAAGTCACCCTTTACTTTCCAACAACATGGCAAAAGTGGAATGTGGCTCAGCGAACTCCTCCCTCATTTAGGTGGAGTTGCAGACGAATTGTGTCTAATCAACTCAATGTACACCGAAGCTATCAACCATGACCCGGCTATCACTTTTTTTCAATCCGGACACCAACAACCCGGCAGGCCTAGTCTCGGCTCATGGCTAAGCTACGGACTCGGAAGTGAAACGGAAAACCTCCCTTCGTTTATCGTTATGCTCACGAAAAACAGTTTCAATCAGGCTCAACCCATCTATGACAGGTTGTGGGGAAGTGGTTTTCTTCCATCACGATTTCAGGGTGTCAAGCTACGCAGCCAGGGTGACCCTGTACTCTATCTCAATGACCCGACTGGCTTAGACCAACGGTCCCGGCGAAAACTAATCGACAGTATCGCGATGCTCAATGCCAAGCGTGAAGCCGAAGTAGGTGACCCGGAAATCAACACGCGAATCGCCCAGTATGAGATGGCCTACAAAATGCAAATGTCCGTACCTGAGTTAGCTGATGTGAATGATGAACCGGAAAGTACATTCACACTTTATGGTGAAGCGGCCAAAGAACCAGGCACTCATGCGTACAACTGCCTGATGGCGAGAAGGATGGCCGAACGCGGAGTGAGGTTTATTCAGGTTTTCCATCGGGGATGGGACCATCACAGCAACTGCAAGGGAAATTTACCGATCCTGACTCAACAGACCGATCAGGGGTCGGCCGCCTTAATCGCGGATTTAAAGCAACGTGACATGCTCAAGGATACGCTGGTAATCTGGGGCGGTGAATTTGGCCGTACCGTGTATGCTCAGGGGAACCCGGCCAGCTTTGGACGTGACCATCACCCTCGTTGCTTTTCAATTTGGATGGCTGGCGGTGGTGTGCAAGGTGGATTAACTTACGGCAAAACAGATGATTACTGCTACAACATTGTCGAGAACGAAGTCCATGTACACGATTTTCATGCAACCATCCTTCATCTTTTGGGCATCGATCACGAACGGCTAACTTATCGATTTCAAGGCCGCGATTATCGCCTTACCGACGTGCATGGCAAGGTGGTCAAAGGCATCTTTGCCTAAACTGGCTTATTGTTGGCGAGGCACAAGCCCTACAGGCTTGCCGTCAAGCTGCCACTGAGGCTGAAACGGCACATCAAGATGTTTCAACGCTGTAGCAACCAGATCCACTAAATAGACTTGCTGTTGAAATTCACCTTTTGCGGCGGAGGCACCGCTGACTATCAAGTAGATATTGTGGATATTCGGTACCTGATGCCCGCTCCCGTGCCCTTTACCTTCTCCACCATGGTCAGATGAAATTAGAATCAGCCAGTCTTCCCTGGCGTAATTTGGCCGCGACTTAATGGCTTCTATCAAACGCCCGACATGTTGATCCACTTTTTCGATGGACCTCATGTACTGCGGCACCGAGGGATGAAATCCAAAACGGTGGCCGTTTTCGTCTGTCGCACCGAAGTAAACCATCGAAGCTCGAACATCCTGCTCTGCCAATACTTTCACAGCCCGATCAGCAATATGTTGATCGAACACAGTATAACCATCCGATCCGTGAGCTTCATACCCGACACGAACGTCCGCTTTAGTAACAACGTACTTGTCAATTGGGTACCAATCAACGAAGGACGCTGTTCTGTAGTCCGGAAATTGTTGCTTCACAAGATTGAAGAAATGAGGGTATCTGCTAATCTTCCGACCGCCAAATTTATTGTCATGCACACCGTGCTTATCAGCCCACACACCTGTCAAATAAGACGTCCATCCGGGACCACTAATCGTGTCATTTTTTTGGTAGCGGGGACCCAATATTTTACAGGCATTAGAAAACGAACCATTGGCTTTGAGTGCATCAATATTCGGAGTTTTAGCAGCGTCCAGAGCATCTGTTCTTAATCCGTCGATACCAATGGCAAGGACATATTTGTTATGTTCGGCGCTTTGGAGAGTCGAACTTGGCGGCACCAGAACAGCCAACAGGAAGAGACAAGTAATTCTGTTTGATAACGCCATAAACTTATTCTTTCTTCAATTGCCTTAGTTCAACCATAGCTCTCCCCATAGCATCGCCGATCAGGAAGTAGCTTTCAGCATTTCCAAACCAATGGTGTCCGTGACCCACATTTGGAGATTCCTCTTTGGGACGGGCAAAAGCTGTTGTCTTAACGAAGGCTGCGTGTTGCAATCTCTCAGCAGCTCGTTTTTGGGCTACACGAATGGCCTTCATATTATCTCCAACCTCTTCTCCCATATTCCCGGTTTCACCAATGACAACAGGCAGTTCAGGCGTATTCAACACATGACGAACATCGGTAATCAGGTTTACCAAATTTCCTTCATATTGCTCTAACGCTTCCTTATCGAACATGTCATTCCATCCCTGAAACCAAACGAATCCAGCCAACTCGTAGTTTTTACCAATCTGAGGAAATTCAGATTTAATGTTTTTCAGCCCTTCATCAATTTCAGCAAGCATTTGTTTATAAAATACGCCAACTTCACCGCCACTCGAGGGAGGTCGAAAATCTTTATAAATACTCTTACCACCCCAAGCTGTTTTTATCAGCAGAACGGGCTGTTTCGTTGCATCGCCAATCACATGGCCCAATTGAAATTCCGGTCCGATATGATGTTTACCAGAGTAGCTTGTAAAGCCGATCGAGAGACCTCCCGTTTTGAGGCCGTCTTTAGTCTGATGCCTGACAAAGACATCATCACGGATGACATAGTCCCCCTGTTCGTCTTTGATGTGGGCATAACGGGACGCCATCTCCGGATTCTTCATGACATTATTGAGAATCCCTTTACCACCGTTGTAGTATTCAGGGTGGTCCAGATCGACAACGCCCTGCTCCTGCATATTGGACTGTCCGGCAAGTATGTAAACCTGCACTTTACCAACGGCGAACAGAGAAGGGACCAAATACAAAAGTGCCAAGATTGTTAACACAAATCTCATACTGTCATTCCTGAAAAAATCAAAGGCAGAGGATATACAAATATGAGTATAACGAATCTGAGTCGGGAGTTAACGGTCACACAACTAGGGTTCACCTAGTCAAGTGGATTCTTCATACCAGCTGATTGCGCAAATCGAGAATTCCCTATCGCCTGTCGTAGATTCCATGTCTGTGACTAATGGGTTCGGTTAACGAGATTTTATCTAACTAAATAAAACCTTGTTAGTGTTCTGAAAAAAGCCAGACAGTGATTTGTTCTTCTGCCTAACTTATCTACAATCCACACCGATTGACGTTTTATCTATAATAGAAAACAGTGGAAGTCGTATCACACTTTCAACCAAGCCTTTGTGAATTTAGACCCCAAACAGCCTGCCAAATGTCAGAAAACCCCCTTCACATCACCTCTCAGGATATCCCAACCTTTAACTGCCTGGTCTACGTTTGCTCAGTTGATGAAGGAGTACGAGCTCGCGTTGCAAATCTTGATGGCATTGAAATCACAGCCCCCGATGAGCGTACTGCTTTAAGCAAGATTGTCCCGGCTTTTAAGGCAAAAGTGCAACAGATACTGGATAACCAGGAATCGATACCCTGGATCGACCCTCCAGTTCAGGCTACCGGCGAAGAACAAACACGATTCATCCCCATTCACCTATAAGCAATCCCCTTGGCTTGCAACGTCGTTTACTACTATCTTTCGGTTAAAATAAAAGCATGAAACAGATTTTAGCCACCCTCCTTCTATTGATTTTCTCGGGCGTGTGTCATGGTGAACAATACCGTGCATTGATCACCAAGCAGTCACCTTTGGTCTATTGGAATTTCACTCATCCGGATGATACCGGAATGCTCCAAATTACTCCCATCCACCGGAATTCCCCTCCGCCTCTACGGGGTATTGAAGGACTTGCCGGCGTTTTTTCACGTTCATCTCTGGATGGCCACCTTCTAGGAGAATTAAAGCATGACAAAGAGGGGAAGGTAAGTGACACACTAAACCGTTCATTTGCCATTGAAATGTGGCTGCTGGACACGGCCTCAGCTCCTGACGGAGCGATCAACTATTCGCTTCTCTACAAGGCCGACGCCAAAATATTTCCCAACAATTCTATGTGGCTGTACCGCAAACGTCAGGATGGTCAATTCATGTTTACAATTCAAGGCCACGACCAACAGAAGATCCGGGTCGCCATCGAAAACCCCAATTTATCCACGCCGACAAACCAACGAGCGTTCCACCACTTAGTGATCAACATCGATCGACAATCCGACGGGGAGAAAGGATTGGCAACCGCTTATTTGGACGGTCAGATCGTAAGCCGCTCGGAGTTTAACCCGAACATCAAATTTCAAAACAGCGGCGATCTTATCGTTGGCAACAACCATCATTTAAACAGCCCGTGGGAAGGTCGCCTCGACGAAATTGTGATCTACAACAAACCACTGAATTCCGATGAAGTTGAAAAGCATTTCAATGCCGGGAAAACAACGTCGCTGCCCGACTTACCCAAGTCACGCCCCCCTGAAGAAAAAGAGCTTTTCTTTGAATCCAAGATCAGGCCAATTTTAGTGGAGCGTTGTGCCGACTGTCATTCCGGTCAAGAGGAAAGTGAAAGCTCGCTCTCCGTTCATTCGCGAAAGGCTCTGCTTGTGGGCGGGAAATATGGCCCGGCACTGGTTCCCCATCGCGCTGAAGACAGTTTATTAATTGCAGCAATTCAAAAAACACACAAAGAGCTACGCATGCCACCTGACAATGGCGATCAGCTAACACGTGACGAAATCCAACTGTTTTATCAGTGGATTAATGATGGAGCCGTCTGGCCCGGAAGCTCTCAAGTGGCGACGGCAGACATCCCAGCAGACAAAGCAACCGCAGTGATCTTTGACCCCAACATCGACTGGGCATTCGTGCCTCGCAAAGTCGTTTCACCGCCGATCGCCAAAGAACAGAAGTGGAATCAAAACCCGATCGATCAATTCATCCAGTCGCAACGAACTGCACATGGTCTTCAAGCAAATCCTCGTGCAGACCGACGAACGCTTATCCGACGAGCGACCTTCGGCTTGACAGGACTTCCACCGACAATCGACGAAGTCTCAGTTTTTCTAAACGACCCTGCCGACGATCAGACTGCGTATACCAAAGTCATCGACCGTCTGCTCGACTCAACTCGATATGGCGAGCGTCAAGGACGGCTTTGGCTTGATGTTGCTCGGTATGCCGACACACAAGGCGATGTCGGGGATATTCCCATTCACTCCGCCTATTTATACCGCAACTGGGTAATCAATTCCTTAAACAAGGACATACCGTTTAACACCTTCTTAAAAGCACAACTGGCTGGCGACATGCTGGCATTAGATTCTTCCGACATTGAAGAAGCCAAAGGATACAACGTGGCTACGGGATTTATATCGCTGAGCCGACGCTTCGGCAACCGTAAAGCAGATAGCCTTCACATGACCATTGAAGACACTCTCGACACAATTGGCCGGGGGGTCATGGGAATTACGTTGCGTTGTGCACGATGCCATGACCACAAATTCGACCCTATCCCGACTTCTGATTACTACGGAATGTACGGAATCTTCCGCAGCACCGAGTATCCCTGGATGGGAATGTCTGATGAAAAATCACCTCACAATTTAAATCCACATGACTTACTTAACAGTTCCGCAGCAAAGGCCAGCGAGTATTGGAATCTGATTTCTCGTTACGAATATCAGATCAACAATCACTTTCGTCCCTGGCTGAAACCAACTCTGGACAATTTCAAAGCAGTAGAATCGAAGCTGAAATCTCAACTTACTCAGTTAAAATCTATGCAGAGTGAGAATAAAGGGGATACACCGGAAGCAACTACATTACGAGACTCCATTGCAAAACTGAAAGAAGCCCGCCAACAGCATTTAGAGTTTAAATCAGGCAGATTTCGCGAACTAATGCTTTACGGACTGAACTGGCTTCGTTCCGAAAAGGATCGCCTCGGCGAGAACCCTCCTTATGAATTTGTCTTTTCGGTTCGTGAGGGTCAGGGGGCAGATTCGCCAGTGCACTTGCGAGGCAATCCAGAAAACCCCGGCGAAGTCGTTCCCAGGCACTTCCTCTCAACCATCACACCTTCTGCAGACACTAAGATTACTAACGGCTCGGGGCGCCTCCAACTGGCGAACTGGATCACCCGGGATGATCACCCACTTACTCCAAGAGTCATTACCAACCGCATTTGGGCTCAACACTTCGGACGCGGGATTGTACCGACGCTGGATAATTTCGGGCGACAAGGTGAGCGGCCAACTCATCCCGAACTACTAGACTGGCTCACAGACTCATTTGTGAAAAATGGCTGGTCCCTCAAAAAGCTTCATCGCCAAATCATGCTAAGCCAGACATATCAACTGAGCAGTCTTGATCCCTCCGAAGACAATCAATCAAAGGACCCTAACAACCTCTATCTCTGGAAACACTCTCGTCAACGACTGGATGCGGAAGCTATTCGCGATTCCATTCTTTTTGCCAGTGGCCAATTGAATCTGGCACAACCGGGAGCACATCCACTCGCGCCTTGGTATAAGACTCGGTACAACCTCAACAATCCCTTTCATCACGAATATGCCCATAACCATCGAAGTGTATATCTGATCACGCAGAGGATTTTCCGCCATTCACTATTAGGGCTGTTTGATAGTCCGGACACAAACAGTAGCACATCCGAAAGAACATCGACCAACGTTCCGGCACAGGCACTCTTCCTAATGAATTCAAAATTCATTAGCGATCACTCTCACGCTTTAGCAATTCGAATGACGGCAGCAGGAGATTCTGAAGATGCACGCCTTCGTTGGTTATTCCAACACGTTTATAGCAGAGAAGTCGCAGAAACCGAGCTGACAGACATTCAGAGATTTCTCACTAGCTACCGAGAGACGGCTGATACACAGCCAACTTCCTCCACGGTAGTCTCACATGCATATCAGGCTTTGTGCAGAGTCATCCTTACCAGTAACGAGTTCTTTTACATCGACTAAATCTGTGACCGTTTATAGTTCCAACATCTCGCGTCGAACCGCCCTGCAGCGCACCGCAGGTCTCGCCTCACTGTCGATCTTACCGGGCAGCTCGGCAGTTCTCGGAAAAGAGCTCCCTGATCCCCACTTCGCTCCCAGAGCCAAACAGGTCATCGTCTTGTATATGTCCGGGGGCTATTCACACGTGGATACGTTTGACCCCAAACCGCGGCTGGCCCAAGACCATGACACTTCCATCGGTCACCAATTTGGCCGAAAAGACTTTGACCGATACCTGAAGGCATCAAACTGGCGATTTAGGCCCAATACCAGATGTGGTACGGAAGTTAGCGACCTCTTCCCACACATTCGTGAGCAAATGCACGAGTGCGCTCTGATCCGCTCCATGAATTGTGATCATATAGATCATGGCGAAGCGACTCTCCAGTTGCATACTGGTAGCACCGGATTTGCGATGCCCTCGCTAGGCTCGTGGCTAAACTATGGCCTGGGAACTGCCAATCCTTCCATGCCGGGTCATATTGTCATTTCCGAGCACCGCCCCTATGCAGGCCCTCAAATATGGGACTCCATCTTTCTGCCCGGTAAATTCGCTGGTGTACAGATTACTCCAGGTGAAACACCTATCCCCAACCTTAAACCTGCTACCGAAAAGCCCAGGCAGGATCTAGAGCTGGGGTTGCTAAACTCTCTTAACCAACGGCATTTGGTCCAACGAGAGTCGGATAATTCCCTTAAAGCCAGAATTAACTCATTTGAAACTGCGCGAGGCCTACAGACTGAGGCACCTGAGATCATGGATCTATCCAAGGAATCGCAGGCTACTTTAAATCTTTATGGAGCCGCTCAGGAAGACCCGACTTCATATGCCGCTCAAGTCGTGATGGCTCGACGAATGATTGAATCAGGCGTACGTTTTGTTGAAGTCATCGATGCTGTCGGTGCATGCCGTGACAATTGGGATGCGGCTCATCGTGACATCGCCTCTCATGCCAAGTATGCCAAACGTGTTGACCAACCGGCCGCAGCACTGATCAAAGACTTGAAACAGAGAGGCTTGTTTGACGATGTGTTAGTTATCTTTTGTACGGAATTTGGCCGAACTCCCTGGGCTCAGGATGGCAAGGGCACCAAAAGTCGAGCACATCATCCTCATGCTTTTTCCTGTTGGTTGGCGGGTGCCGGAATTAAAGGTGGTGTGGTGCACGGCGAAACAGATGATATTGGTAACAAAGTCATAGAAGACGCTGTCCACATTCACGACTACCACGCAACGATCCTACACTTGATGGGGCTGGATCACGAAAAATTGATTTACCGTCATGCGGGTCGAGACTTCCGTTTAACGGATGTTCACGGGCGTGTCGTCAAACAAATACTGAGTTAACTCCCCATATCTCGAGATTGCATTGAAAACAAAACTGCTATTGGCACATGTCCACCTGTTATTAGTAAAATGGAAATAGCTAGCGAATCAGTTCTTAACCGGGAAATTAAATGAAGCTGCCACGCAGAGAGTTGTTAAAAACTTCAGCAGGAATGCTGTCGTATTCGTTGCCAATGTGGCTGCACATGCAACAACAGGCTCAGGCCTCTGCTTTCAAACCACGACCAGGTAGTGGCAAGGCTAAGAATTGTATCGTGGTGTACTGCTGGGGCGGAATGAGCCATCACGAAACCTTCGATCCTAAGATGGAAGCCCATGCTGAAATCCGCGGACCTTTCGGAACCATCAGTACCGCCACACCGGGATACCGCGTCAGCGAACACATCCCTCTGATGGCTCAGCAAACCCAGAAATTAGCCATCATCCGCTCCATGCACCATTCCGATTCGGCTCATGGGCGAGGAATGTACTGGAACATGACCGGTCATAAACCACCTCGTGCCGGCAACATTCCACCGATGCGCGAAGATTGGCCCAGTTTGGCAGCGATGGTGAGTGCATTTCGCGACGCGCCTAAAGGAGTACCTCGCGCAGTCAGGCTACCATACCCAATGGTGGATAACGGCACATTGCAAGCGGGTGAATACGGTGGATTTCTTGGTATTAATTTTGACCCCGTTGTTGTACGCACACCGGCAGGGCGCGAATGGGGAGGTGTATCGCGCACGCTCGGTAGCGAAGTGCTTAATCTTGGCGAAGAAAAAGATCTTCCATTACTTCGACGACGTACGAACCTACTCAGCCAACTGGAATCTCCCTTAAACCAGGAAGACACATTTAGGAGCTTTGATCATTTTCGGGAACTGGCCACAGACATGCTGATTAGTGGGAAAGTTCGCGACGCCTACGATCTGGATCAGGAGCCGGCCAAAGTCCGTGAAGCTTATGGCGATCACATAGGAGGACAGAGCTTATTATTGGCACGCCGCCTTATTGAGGCGGGGGTTCCGATCGCTCAGGTCATATGTAGTGCCGGCGACCTTAACGGCGGCTCCGGGGACATGTGGGATACGCACCGAGACAACTTCAACCGCCTCAAAAGAGACTTGCTTCCCGTTTGGGATCAGGGGTGTAGTGCCTTGCTAAATGATCTTGAAGACCGCGGTATGCTGGAAGAGACGTTAGTCGTCTTTCTAACCGAGTTTGGAAGAACCCCTAAGATTAACGGTGGCGCAGGTCGCGACCATTATCCCAACGTTTATTCAGTGGCTCTTGCCGGTGGTGGTGTTAAAGGGGGGCACATATACGGGAGCAGTGATACAAACGGTGCTTACCCACGTAACAACCCGGCAACTCCAGGGGATTTACACGCTACGATTTTTAATGCCCTCGGCATTCACCACAACTCAGAAATATACGATCAACTGGAACGACCAATTCCAATCTGTGAAGGCGAGCCTCTTCCCCTGCTCTAAGGCTTGCCATACCGCATCCGTCGGACTGTTTTCTTGTCTGTAATCCTTGATAAAATCAGTCCTAACTCATTATATTTTCTCTTCCCTGTTTCTGGATACGTCCACTATGTACCGCCTGATATTAGCTGTTGCGATTGTCACTTTAACTTTTCAGTCTGCGATAGCTCAGCCGAAAGTAAAAAATCTAGGTACCGAACAACGTCCGATCCGAGCATTGTTAGTCTGTGGTGGATGCTGCCACGACTACACCCGTCAAAAACAGATAATCTCCAAAGGCGTATCTGCTCGGGCCAATGTCGTATGGACACTGGTTCAACAAGGCGGTACTGCAACCGACTCTTACATCCCTCTATACCGAGACAAGCATTGGTCTGACGGTTTTGACATTGTCATCCACAACGAATGCTTTTCGCATGCCAATGAAAAAGAATGGGTGGAAAACATTGTCCGCCCTCATCGGGAGGGACTGCCAGCCATGCTGATTCATTGTGCCATGCACAGCTATCGCACTGGCGATGACACCTGGTTCAAATTCGTGGGAATGCAGTCGCCCGGACATGGTCCCCACTATTCCTATACCGTTAAAAACGTCAAAAGCGACCATCCCGCTATGCAGGGTTTTGGGGATACCTTTATTGCTCCGAAAGGCGAGCTCTACCATTCCATCAAACTGTTCGACACAGCCACCGTATTGGGACAGGCGAAACGCAAGAGTGACGGGGAACCTCAGGTCTGCATTTGGACGAACAAATACGGGAAAGGCAACGTCTTTGCTACCACCATTGGGCATTACAACGAGACGATGGCAGAACCAAAATGGCTTGACATGTTTACCAAAGGCCTCCTCTGGGCTGTTGGCCTGGACCCTGCCAAGCACTTCATTCCTGGTACTCCGGAAATGGATGCAGAAATCAAGTCGCTGGTCTCTGCCCCTGCCCCACCCAGAGGCAATCCAAACAAACTTCCAGTGGAATGTTGTGGCGGAGCCAATCTTGCATTTAAACGCCCAGCAACCGCCCAGTCAGAAGAAGCAAACAAGCAGAATTTCGCGAAAAATGCTGTGGATGGCGACCTCTCAACTCGCTGGTGCTCTCAAGGTCAGGGAATCGGTCATACCTGGCAAGTTGAACTTGAAAAAGAATCCCACGTTCGCTCCCTGCGTATCCACTGGGAAAAGGATGATGCTGTTTATAAATACAAAGTCCATGCTTCGGCCGACGGCAAGGAATGGATCGAAATCGTTGATCGGTCCGGGAATAAAGAAAAGGCCAAGTTTACTCCTCATAAAGTCGACTCGCCGAACACCAAGTTCTTAAGAGTGACCTTCTTAGGAGCAAGTGGTAGCTATTGGGGAAGCTTTTGGGAATTCGAAGCATATGCAACTCCAGATCTACCAGAACTCCCTAAAACAGCCTCCACTCAACCTTCCGGAACGAATGCCACTATAGCAGACGTACAGGCCCCCGACGGATTTAACGTAACCATGTTTGGCAATCCTCCTCAGTTGAATTATCCGGTTTGTATTGCTTCTGCACCTACCGGGGAGGTATTCGTAGGTGTCGATCCTCAGGGTTCGCTCGGCAAGGAAGATGGACGGGGCAAAGTCATACGTTGCATTGACGTCGACGGTGACGGAAAGGCTGATAAATTCAATGAGTTTGCCCGTATGGACCACCCGCGGGGTCTGTTCTATGACCACGGATCCTTGTGGGTTTTACACCCACCTCTGCTTAGTGTCTTCCACGACACAGATGGCGACGGCACTGCTGACAAACATGAAGAGCTCATTACCGGCATCAGTACCGATGAGGTGGAACGGCGCGGGGCGGATCACACGACCAACGGAATCCGAATGGGAATCGATGGTTGGCTTTATATCGCGGTGGGAGATTTCGGCTTTACCAACGCGAAAGGAGCCGACGGGAAAGTGCTTGCCAAGCGTGGAGGAGGAATCCTGCGTGTACGCCCCGATGGTACTGAAATGGAAATCTACAATTGGGGGCAGCGAAATATTCTCGATGTCTGCATCGACCCGTTGATGAATGTTTATACACGTGACAACACGAACGACGGCGGCGGGTGGGATATTCGACTTAGCCATATCCATCAGTCCGGAAACTATGGCTACCCTTCACTTTACGTGAATTTCACCGAGGAGGGGCTACCGCCGCTCGCAGATTACGGTGGTGGCTCAGGATGCGGTGGCATGTATTTACACGACCTCCGATGGCCTGCTCCGTTTGGGGATGCCCTTTACACCTGTGATTGGGGGCGGAGCGAAGTGTACCGTCACAACCTCCCTGCCAACGGAGTGACGTTTGATGCTCATCAGGAGGTATTCCTGAAGATCCCACGGCCTACAGATATGGATGTCGACGGAAGTGGTCGGATGGTCGTAGCAAGCTGGAAGAACGGCAAGTTCGCCTACAGTGGTGAAGACGTCGGGTTTGTTGCAATGATCACACCTGCCGATCATGTCGCCAAGCCTTTTCCCATTATGCCGGAGCAAACAGATGAACAACTTTTGCAACACCTAAATGCCCCAAGTCATGTATATCAAATCCACGCTCAACGCGAAATCCTCCGCCGAGGACCGACTCCAGGACGCATTTCTTCATTAG
>PBCP01000110.1 GCA_002717145.1 Planctomycetaceae bacterium
CCTGGATCGACAAAGACTGGATGCCACAAATCATTTGGGAGAATGGGCCAACAGATCGGGAAGCCAGGGCAGATTTACTCGCCAAAACGTATCTCCCGGACGTTTATCGTGAGCCGCCTGATCGACAAGTAATTACAGATAAGCAGGAATTTGATAAGGCTCAAAAAGCCTGGGTGTTGGCGATGCATGAAGGAGTCGTTCGGAATTACCAAGGGCCAACTGTTCAAATTCACTCTTTACGAATTGAACCAATATTGGATCAGTGGCCACCGAAAAGCCATCAAGAGCTCTACGGAAATGAAAACTTTGATGATGCCGAGATTGAACGATTGTTGCTCAAATTTGCTGAACGGGCATTTCGCCGGCCTGTAACAAAAATAGAGATTCAGCCTTATCTGGATTTAGTACTTGCACGTTTGAACGCTGGGCCGGAAATACCTGAAGGCGGAATTCAAAATCTGAAATACCGAGTTTATGACGGAAAGTGGACAAAGTTACCGTCATTCGATGAATTGGAGCCTGTGAAGTCCGGGATGTTGACCGAGGGACTCATTGATATTCGTGCTGCTGAGAAGAACGACTACTACGGAGTCGTCTTTGAAGGGCAACTGGATGTTAAGCAAGCGGGTGAATATGAATTCAAGCTGGCCTCAGATGACGGAGCCAGAATTGTGATCGACGGTCAGCGGGTCGTTGACCATGATGGACTCCATGGTGCATCCACCAAGACTGGTAAGACTGAATTGGCTGAAGGCAAACGACAGATACGAATCGAGTACTTTGCGTATGGGCAACCTAATAGCTTGAGAGCTTTTTGGAGTGGCCCGGGATTTGTAGAGGCCCGGCTAGCTGAAGACTCCCAAAACAGTGCACCGATTACCGTGGACGAGAAAACACTTGCTGGAATCAAGGCGATGCAAATGGGCTACACGGCGATACTATGTTCGCCGGACTTCCTCTATCTTCGGGAAAAGAGGGAACAGTTATCGGATTACGAGATCGCGAGCCGGCTTAGTTACTTTTTGTGGTCTTCAATGCCTGATGAAACGCTTTTAGAGTTGGCCAAGGGGAAGAAACTACATAATAAGCGCGTTTTGCAGACGCAAGTGGATCGCATGCTGGCGGACTCGCGTTCCAATGCATTCATTCATCATTTCACGGAACGTTGGTTACGTCTGGATAAGATCTCAGAAAGTCCACCGGAATTGAATGGGCCGTTTCGGATCTATTGGGATCGGCGCATGGAGCCTCAAATCATTGCTCAAACCAACGCGTACTTTGGGGAATTGCTCCATAACAACGGACCTATACGATTATTAGTCGACTCAGATTACACCTTTTTGAACGAGCAAATCGCTTTGGTCTTTTACAATCGCACTGATGTCAAAGGAGATTACCTGCGAAAGGTAGCCACTGATGATCCTAGGCGGGGTGGCGTCTTGACGATGCCTAGCGTTATGACCTCGACGGCAAACGGAGTGGATACGTCGCCAGTCGTTCGTGGTGTATGGGTATTAGAAAATATATTGGGGACTCCTCCGGCCGCACCTCCTCCAGATGTAGAACCTCTTTCACCTGATTTGAGTCAAGCCAAAACGATTCGGGAACAGTTAGAGATTCATCGTGAGCAAGCTACATGCAATAGCTGTCACCGCAAGATTGATCCACTGGGATTTGCGTTTGAAAACTTCGACCCGATTGGTCGCTGGAGAGATCGATATCGCGTTGGTGGAGAAATCGATCCGTCGACAACATTGGCTAACGGGACAGAGTTGAGTGACATCATCGCCTTGAAATCGATGTTGGCAGAAAACGAGTCACAGATTGTGCGTGGGCTAACCAATAAGCTGCTGGCTTACTCCAGTGGTCGTGTGCTCGAACCTGTCGATCGCGGCGAAGTCGATCGAATCGTGTCAGCGCTTGATAAGTCAGGAAACCATCTCAAAGATCTGATCAAAGAGATTGTTATCAGTGACATCTTTTTGACAAAGTAACCGTCGGTCAAACTTGTATTTTTGTCGTCAAAGTCGTTTGCGTTATTGGTTCAGATAAAATCGACCGATCGTTTCACCCAGCTGAAGAATGCCCTCTGTTGTGATGACCAGTTTCTTTTCTTGAGGTGGTAAGTCGAATACTTTGATGTGGTGCAACCTGGAATCCTGGTTTGCCACTTCGTTCACAAGGGTCACCACATCAATCTTATTGACTCTCTCGTCGTTAGTTGGAGGCTGTTGACTTACGAACCAATCAAGTTCTGGCATTTCCAAATCGATGCGACTCTGCGAGACTATCGTCCGCAGTCGAGAAGCCGCATCTTTGCGATACGGAAAGAACGACATATCGTTTTCGCCCAGATGGTAGAAAACGCCTGCAATCTCGACCTCAAATCCTAAATCTAGAAGCGATTGTTTGGAATGACGGATGAATTTGATGAAGGTGGGATAAAGATGACGCGTCTTTGCGATACTTCCTTCAGGTGTCCAATCGATAATCTGACTGCCACTGTGAGTGAACTTGGCGATGGCAATCTGATCATTTGAACGCTTGGTGATTTCAGCCGCAAAACTGAGTTCGGGACCAAAGGTGTCATAGTAACCGGCAGGACGTAAAACTTCCCATCCCTGGGACGTCTTATAACCACCGCCGAGGCTGTATTGGTAGGCAACTTTGCCTTGAGGATGCAGTAGATGCTTTTGCTCGTCTAACTCTGAAAGTTCCTGAGTGAAGGCTCGCTCTCCTTCCATGTTTCGGTGGCCTGCCATAATGAAAAGTTTTACCGGCTTCCGTTTGGTATATGGTAGTTTCTTAAATACCTCTTGAGCTGATCTTTGCTCGCTTTCTAAGCCTTGGTTACGCAAATAGGCAGTTGCATAATTGACTCCGTGTTCGAGTTGCCCGAGAGTTCCATAGTGATAATGGAGCCCGACTCCTCCACCAATTTCCACACCGACGTGAGAGGTTGGAACATATTGGGCCCTATCGTCGTTGGCTGCGACTTCTTTCTGACCAAGGCTAATGGCATACATCCGAGGGCGCAAGTCCATTCCCCAAATGGTTTTGGTGCATAGTTCGCCAAGGTAAAATCGCAACTTTGGCGTTTGAAGATCGGTTCGCCAACGCATCAGGAAGTTCTTTAGGTTTTTACCATAATTGGCCATGTATTCCTCGTTGAACATGTCGTTCTCACCTTGATGCCACATAAAGCCTTCCAGTCGATATTCATGCCCGGCGTCTTCCAATTCTCGGAGAGATTGCTGAACCAGCTTTAGAGCCAGAGGGTACATTTCGAATCCACTCGGCTCATCAGGGTTCCAGTCGCCACCTAAGTGAGTGCCCCCGGCTGCCACTTTGATAATTGCAATCGGAGCGTCGATGGCATTGGTAATCGTTCTGGCAAAGCTCAATTCAGGGCCAACGATGTTGTTGACAGGTTGTAGGTCGACCCACCCATTGGATTCTGTTTTACGCTCGCGTCCAATCGAGTAGGAGAAACGGACATTGGGTTGAGCTGATTCGAGACCTCGAAAGGGAGGAAAGCGGTCGATGTCATCTACTTTGGAGTCGGAACCAACCATGTTGGATTGACCGGCAAAGATGAAAACACGGATTGGCTCGGCTGCGAGACTTAGGCAAGGGTGCGATATTAGCAGGCTCAAAACCGTGACAACAAAACGAAACCGAGTAGTGGGATTCGTATACTTGTTCATGTTTGATGATCCCGTTCAGGAATTTGGCAAGGAAAACAACCATGATAAGTGATAATTAGCGGGAACACATCGCTCGTTCATTTGAATTGAGTTTTCTGCTATTGGATAATAAAGTGGTTCGCTGTCATTTAGAGACAAACTATGAAAATACCAGTGCAAAAACTACAGGACGTAAATTCTACGACAATTCGAAGATGGATTGCCCGATTTATGGTTCTGTTGCTCATTTCGTCCATTGTGATCTTCGTGGTGACGCTTGAACGCCTCCCGGATGAGATCAGGGTCAGTAGTGGAAAGAGTTCGGGACTATATCATAAAGTTGTTAGTCAGATTATAGATTCTGTCCACCAACGAAGCGGCGTTTCAGTCGTAAACGTTGAGAGTAACGGTTCGCTTGCCAATCTTTCCGCTTTAGAAAGTGGTGAGGCTGAATTTGCGATTGTTCAGGGAACAGTCGATTTTAGTCGCTACTCTATTGTCACTCCGCTTTACCCCGATGTAATACTGGTGATTGCCAGGAAAGGGAGTGGTATTCGCAGCATTCGTGACCTTCGCGGAAAGTCCGTTTCGATTGGTCCGGAAGGATCCGGGATGCGACAGTCGGCTTCTAAACTTCTCAATCATTATGGAATTGATTTCAAGGAATTGAGAAACAACGAATTGTATTTCGATGACTTGTTGTCCAATGAAGAACTGGTGGCAGCTATTGTCACGACTGGCATCGAAAACGGGGACTTGAAACGAGTTTTGAGTACGGGCCAGTTTGATTTAATTCCGATAGATGATGCCAACGCTATAGAATTGAAGAATCCGTTTCTTAAAAGAATGGATATTCCTCAGGGATTGTTTGGCCTCGAAGGTGATATCCCGCCACAACCGGTTACTGTCCTGACTACGACAGCATTTATCATCACGCGTGAAGACATGCATGGGACTTTGGTACAAGCGATGGTGAAGTCAGTTCACGAAGACAATCTACGTCTTCAGTTTCCAAGCATCTTTCGTCGAGAAGAGGTGCCGGAATGGGCCGGCTCAAGTCTCCACCCCGCAGCGTTAGCTTACTTTTATCCGGCTGACAATATAGCCACAGTGACACAGATCATAGGCTCACTCAACGCCTTGAAAGAGCTCATTTTGGCAATGATTGCAGTGTGTTATCTGTTTTGGACTTATTGGCGTAAATTGATGGCCAGAGAAGCAGAGGCAAGGCTGGAAAAACAACGCGCGATTCTAGATCGATTTATGGAAGCAACGCTTAATGTTGAAGAGGCACAAAGTGGTTCCTATGATGTGCAGACTTTACGAGAAAGCTTATTCCGCATTACAACCATTCGATTACGGGCATTGAAGCAGTTTACGGGGCACGAAATCCGAAGTGATCAGCGCTTTTCGATCTTTTTGACTCAGTGTGGCGATTTGATTAACAAGATCCAACTCAAAATGGTTTCTCAGCTAACAAGCGGTGAGGAACTAGTATCCATTGCGAGAGAATACGTTGTTCCACCTGCATCCGCCAAGACCGGAGTTAAAAAAGAGGGGGATGGAGCAGACGCTACCTCCGGAAGTACGTCAAAGAGTAATTCTCAGACTGCTAAAGGTAAAAAGAACTAAAAGAAATCCGTTAAGAACAAAGATGACAAGAAAGATTCTGAATAGAAATGAAACACGCAATATCGATTCTGCTGTTACTACCTCTTACTCTTGCTGCACAGGACAATCCCGAACTCTTCAATCGACCTGTTGCTGAATCTAATCCGCTGCGAACGGAGCAGGCTAGAGAGTTGGACGAATACATCAAGACGATTGCCAGCGACAAAAGCCTCTTAAAAGCGATTCTAAAGCCCGATTATTCAAGCCAGGCGGCATTCGAACAATCTGTCAAACCGTATCGCAAGGCTTTTTGTGATTCCATCGGTTACCCACCTCCGGGCAAACGTCCCGAACAGGGGTTATCACTGGAGCAGATCGGAGAGGATTCAATTGCCGTCTATTACCGGGCCATGATTCCAATTCTTCCCGGCGTTCATTCGGAAGGAATTTATATCATCCCCAAGTCAGTGCAGGGAAAAGCACCTCTTGTGATCTCGATGCACGGTGGTGGAGGAAGCCCTGAAGTTGCCTTATTTAATGGCGGTTCGAATTATAATGACATGGTGCGTGGAGCGGCTAAACGAGGATACATTGTGTATGCTCCGCAACACTTATTTCGAGCGGAAGGGTATCCCGGTGACATTCGTCGTCGTATCGATGATCGAATGCGCTTAATTGGTACAAGCATCACAGCCGTTGAAATTGCCAAGATTACGTATGCGATCGATGTATTGGTCACTCGTCCTGAAGTGAATGCCGAGAGGATTGCTATGGTAGGACTTTCCTACGGTGGGTTTTATGCTCAGGTAACCCCGGCGATCGACGCACGCATCAAAGTCTCTGTCTCAAGCTGTTACTTTGGCGTGCAGGAATATAGATACGAGCGAGATGAATTGTCAGTCCCTACGGACTTTCGCTTCCCTGACAGATTTACTCTGTTTGATGACGCCGACAAAGTAGCCCTGATTGCTCCACGAGCTCACCAAATTCAGGCAGGTGCCAAAGATAATGATTCACATCGTGCAAAAGGAGCGGAAATCGCGCCGCGGGCAGCCTTGTTTTATGAGAAACTAAAAGTACGAGAACGGTTTGAGCACATTATCTTTGATGGTGGGCACGAATTCGATGACGCTTCCGCGTGGAAGTTTGTAGAGAAACATCTTTAATTCTCACTCCTCGTTGTTGAACCTTTAGAAGTATGAAATCTCACCTTAGATTGATCATGAAAAATAGAATTCAGTTAACAATTGTTCTGCTGCTGGCCATGCTTCCTGCCTACTTCGTTTGCGGTGTAGAGCAAAAGGACAAGGATATATTTGCTCAAGATAACCTTGTTGCATGGTGTATTGTGCCTTTTGATGGTAAGAAACGTGGGCCTGCTGAGAGAGCGGCAATGTGTGCCAAGCTAGGGCTAAAGAGGATCGCTTACGATTGGCGGCAGGAACATGTCGCAACCTTTGAGCAGGAAATACTTGAGTATAAAAAGCATGGTCTCGAGTACTTCGCATTTTGGGATGTGCATGAAGAAGCATTTCAACTGTTCGAAAAATATAACCTGAGTCCACAGGTTTGGTTTATGATTCCTCAGCCCGGAGAAGGGCCTCAGCAACAACGGGTAAAACAAGCCGCTGAAGCATGCTTGCCGACGATTGCCAGAGCTAAGAAGATGGGCAGTAAAGTAGGGCTTTATAATCACGGTGGATGGGCCGGAGATCCACCGAATATGGTTGCAGTTTGTGAGTATCTTAAAGAACATCACAAAATTGATAATGTTGGAATTGTTTATAACCAGCATCACTGTCATCCTCGCATTGACTCGTTTGAAGCAGATCTTAAATCCATGTTGCCACATTTGTTGTGCCTTAACTTAAATGGCACGACTCGCGATGGCGATAAGAAGGGAATGAAAATTCTGCCACTCGGTGAAGGAGACATGGATTTAACACTCTTAAAGCTCATTCGAAATTCCGGTTACGACGGGCCGATTGGAATCATCGGACATACTCAGGATGATGTCGAATTGCGTCTGCGGGACAACCTGAAGGGCCTCAATTGGTTAAGGCCTCAACTGGATGGAAAACCGGCTGGCCCCAAACCGACTCCGGTTACCTGGTCTCCCGAAGATAACGCTTCTATCAGAGTCAAAATGACTGGTGTCTTGGTAGAGAATAACGCTCGCAACCGAGTTCCCGCGATCACAGTTGAAGCACGAGTTACGTTGCCCAGTAAAGCGAGCTACAACATCATTGTCGCGAGTGACACTAAGCAATCCCTACGTCACTGGGAATTGTTTTCGATGCCAACAAGCGGGAAGTTTACCTTATATGCCCCCGGGCTAAAGCCTGATCATGTTCGTGCAGAGGTAGATATCGCCGATGGCAAACCCCACACAATCGGCATGATCTACGAACAGAATTTGATCCGTTTGTATGTCGATGGAAAAGAGGTTGTCTCGCAGGCCGTGGAGATGGTCGAAGGTGATGCACTGCCGGGGAAGCTTGGAATTGGTCGCCTGGTTTCCGGTGATCTTGGATGTTCGGGGCCAGTCGACTGGCTTCGAATTGTGCGAGGTCCTCAGGTTCCGTGGAGCCAGCATTCATTGCCACCGGATGCAGGGCCAACCATTATTCGCTGGTTAGCTACCGACGCAAATAACACCAAGGCCACTCCGAATACGATTGGGAGGACTCCAGAATTTGAGGACAAACTGGTAGCGGAAATTCTTGAAAACGTAGCAGCAAAGGGGAATGCCGGGCAGGGAATGGTTGCCTTTGCCAATAGTAAGACAGCATGTATTAATTGTCATCGAATAGGGCGTGTTGGTGGGACAGTCGGGCCGGAACTCACCAAGCTTGCTGTGGATCGTAAGCCGCATGAAATTGTCGAGTCCGTTCTATGGCCAAAGAGAAAGATAGAAGAGAAATATAAAGCTCATGCGGTAATTACGGTCGACGGAGAGACGATTAGCGGGTACGTGCTGGATAGGAGTGACGAAAATGTCGTCATGCGTGACCCCACTAAAGGACCTGACCATCAAGTCGAATTAGCGGTTGAGGACATTGAAGCAGAGCGAGAAATGGGCACGCTGATGCCGGAGAATCTGGTCGGCGCCATGACCTATGGTCAGGTTTATGATCTGGTTCGATTTCTACTGGACTTGGGGAAGTCAGAGGAAATCCCGTTAGCCGAAGTTGAGACTGTGTTGGAACATGCCACAGCCCACGTGCATGGTGCAGCGGAATTTGCTTATGAGAATCAACCGCTACCCTCTTCAAAACATATCTATTCACAACATCCGATCAATCGTGATAGGGAATATGATTTCTACGCGAAAGAATCGGAGTATTTTCGTCAGTTGCTTGTTAAGGGGGAACGTGTTCCGCCCGTATTGATGTCGTTTAAAGGACTGGATGGAGGAGAGCAGGGGCATTGGGGCAATCAGGACGAAGAGACCTGGAAGCGTGACGCTTGGAATCAAGTGGATCTCGGTAGAGTGTTGGCCGGCGTTTTCCGTGGTGGAGGAGTGACAGTCAATCGGGGCGTTGCCGTACGTCTTGGTGAGGACGGAGAACTGGCCTGCGTTTTCAACCCGGAATCCCTTTCTTACGACATGGTTTGGAAAGGTGGGTTTATCAAATTCAGAGACATTCGGCATGGATTCCTCGATGGAATCCCAATGGATGGAACAGTCGTTGAATTCGAAGAGAAGGGACTGACTGTCGAGGGGCGCAAACTTGCTGGCTCCATGCAATATCACGGATTCTATCGGTCAGGAGAACGGATTTTTTTCAGCTATACACTCAATGGGAATACATATCTGGATTCTCCTTGGGTGAAGAATGGAGCGTTTGTGCGTGAAGTACAGTTACGGGATGATTCATTGCCCACGGCGTTACTAAGAGATGTCGGTGAATCCGATCCTCTTGTTTTGACATCGAAAATAACTCACGGCAACGATGGTCCCTATGCTATCGATACATTTGAGCTTCCCCTAGATAACCCATCAAATGTGCCAGTGATGGGTAGTGGCCTGGCCATGCTAAGAGACGGCGCTGCACTACTTGCGACGATGCACGGCGATGTTTGGAAGATCGAAAACCTGGAATATCCATCCAAAGAAGCTCGTTGGACACGCTTTGCTACCGGCTTACATCAACCGTTGGGCATGATCGTCGATGAGGATGGCATCTTTGTTATGTGTCGTGACCAGCTGGTACGGCTGTGGGATATCGATGACGATGGAGATGCCGATTATTACGAGTGTTTCTCTGATAAACACGTAACATCGCCCGGAGGCCATGACTATATCTGTGGATTGGAACGCGACGCACAAGGTAATTTCTATACGGCGTCCGGCGCCGATGGCGTGTATAGAATTTCAGCGGACGGAAAAACGGCAGAGATTATTGCGACTGGCTTTCGTAACCCGGATGGCATCGGATTAACACCAAATGGTGTTCTAACAATTCCGTGTGCTGAAGGAGGCTGGACTCCAGCCAGTATGATCTGTGCGATGGATATCACCGATGATTCAGTCCCTCACTTTGGATTTCGCGGGCCAATTGGAGATGCGATTCCCAGTTTGCCGCTGGTGTATTTACCGCGAGGGCTGGACAATCAATCCGGAGGGCAGCAAACGGTTCAAAGTGACCGATGGGGCCCTCTCAATGGACAACTGTTACACTTTTCATTTGGAACGGGAAATTACTTCCTCATTCTTCAGAGTGAAATTGATGGGCAAAAGCAGGGAGCTGTTGTTCGCCTGCCGGGGGATTTTCAGTCCGGGATCCACCGAGGACGGTTTTCTCCGAAAGATGGTCAGCTTTATGTGACGGGAATGCAGGGATGGGGTTGTTATACTCCGGAAGATGGATGTTTTCAGCGAGTGCGATATACCGGGGAAGCGGTTCAGGTTCCTAAGGCCTTCCATTTACACAAAAATGGAATCCGGTTGGAGTTTTCTCAGCCGGTCGACAAGGCATTAGTGGAAGACCCTGCAAGTCACTTTGCGATGACCTGGAATTATCGTTATGGAGCTCAGTACGGTTCACCGGAATTCTCCACTCGTCATCTGGGAATGATTGGCCATGATTACTTGCCAATCAAGTCCGCGCATGTACTGGATCATGGGAATTCAGTCTTTCTTGAAATTCCTGAGATCCAGCCGGCAAATCAAATTCATCTAAGAGTTCAAACGGCTCCGGGAGTATTTAGTGAACTGTTTGTGACCGCTCACAAATTGGACGAACAATCTTTTATTGAAGCGTCAGGATTAACACCATTGGATAACAAACCCGTCAATCCACACCCAATTATTAATGACATCGCGCTGGCGACCAAAGTTGTTCCTAACCCCTTTGCTCCCGCTATTGCCGATGCACGTCCAGTTACGATTCAGGCCGGCTCGAACCTTTCGTTTGCCACAAAAGTGATTCGTGCCAAACCGGGAGAAATGCTGGCACTCACATTTGATAATCCTGATGTAGTTCCTCACAATTGGGCTTTGCTGAAACCTGGTACGCTGCAACGTGTTGGAAAATTGGCCAACAAGTTGATTTCCGATCCTGAAGCCGCGGTTAAGCAATACGTACCGGAGACTTCGGATGTGCTGGCATTTACCGATATTGTGCTACCCAAACAACAATTTACCATTTACTTTCAGGTGCCCAAGCAACCCGGACGTTATCCCTACCTTTGTACTTTTCCGGGACACTGGCTCGTGATGAACGGCAATTTAGTTGTCGAGTAGAAATGACGTTTTGTTTTGGAGGTGATTCGGGTTCTAATCAATTGGAGCCAGTATA
Organism: Planctomycetaceae bacterium; assembly: GCA_002717145.1. Classification (GTDB taxonomy): domain Bacteria; phylum Planctomycetota; class Planctomycetia; order Pirellulales; family Pirellulaceae; genus UBA721. The sequence continues at coordinate 11,102 of PBCP01000110.1, forward strand.
TCCAATCTGTCTTATGAAAGGTTTGCAGCGATGTATGCTGAGCTCCAGTGTATGTGTCAGGAACTGGAGAAAAAAGTCCTGCAGGAAATCCTGACCGGAAAGCAGCTTAAGAAGATCGAAGAGTTGTCAGGGGAAGAATTTTCTCCCAAACAGAATTCGAATTTCCGAGTGCTGACAAACAATGAAGAATCGAAAAATTAAGACCAGCCCGAGAGTATCGTTCTAACTATGAAAACCGTTTCTAAATTAACAATCACTCTGTTAGTGATTATTTTGTGTGCCGTCGTACATGCCAATGAGAAACCTAATCTATTGATTATTCAGACTGATGAACATCACTTTGGTACTCTCGGGTGCTATGGTGGTGAAATCGTCGAGACTCAGCACATAGACTGGTTAGCTGAGCAAGGAGTTTTGTGTAACAGTTTCTACGCAGTTACACCTGTGTGTTCCCCCTCCCGAGCGTCTTTGATCTCAGGTCGTTACCCACAGAAGACACCAGTGGTTACCAATCATATTCCGCTCAATGACAATGTTGTTACTTTTGCTTCCGTTTTAAGCCAGCAGGGGTATGTGACGGGCTTTGCAGGAAAGTGGCATCTGGACGGTGGTGGGAAACCACAGTGGAGTCCCGCAAGACAATTCGGATTTCAGGATAATCGGTTTATGTTCAATCGAGGACACTGGAAGAAGTTTGGAATTGAAAATGGGAAGCCGGTCGTCGCAGCTCGCGATAAAAAAGGTAAGCCAACTTATAATTTGGCAGGAGCCAATGAGAAGTCATTCTCCACCGACTTTCTCTGTGACCGGGCCGTTGACTTTATCAAACTAAATAGTGGAAAGCCGTTTTGCTATTACATTAGTTTGCCAGATCCGCATGGTCCCAATACGGTGCGAACACCTTATGACCAGATGTATGCCAATGTGGATATCCCGATACCAGCGACTTTGATGAGAGAACCGAATCAGGTACCAAACTGGGGAAAACCTGACTCCAAGGTAACGGCGGCACAACTACGACGTATCATGCCTGCTTACTATGGGATGGTAAAGTGCATTGACGATAATGTTGGCAAGCTGATTCAAACGCTTAAGGATGAAGAGATTCTTGATAACACGATTGTCGTTTTTACTTCAGATCATGGTGATTTGTGTGGTGAGCACGGGCGACTGAATAAAGGAGTAACTTATGAAGGTTCGGCTCGAATTCCGTTTATAGTCTATTATCCAAAGTTACTACCTCAGGGGCATGTTGTACAGGAAGCACTAACGACGGTCGACTTTTTTCCCACGATCCTTTCGATGATGGCGGTTCAGGGAAATCACCCGTCGGATGGTCGCGATGCCACTCGTCTATTAACGGACACATTGCAAAATCCCTGGCAGGATATGGCATTTTTACGCAGCACGCCTGGCTCGGAGTGGCTTGCAGCGGTGACAGGACAGTATAAGTTTGTTGTGTCCGGCAGCGATCGCCCCTGGTTAATCGATGTTCAGAATGATCCTGGCGAAGTGAATAATCTGTTTGGGGATCCCAAATATACCAAGCTTGTTGCACAGATGAGAGCTGGACTAGTTCGATACGTGCGTCAACACAGTGATACCCACGCTCGGATTCCTCAGATTCAGGCTCAACTTTTCAGCCGTTAATACTCACGGTTTTATAGTCAATTTACACCGAGTGGCCGGTGAATTACGTCGTACGTTAGTGACTTTAACTCCCTCCAGTTTGGCGGAAGTTACGTCTGCTCCAAATCTTGCTACCGGGGCAACTTTGTGGAGTGGAAGTTTGACATGCAATGCCTTTTGGGTGCCGGCCGTTGTACGTACGGTGAGGTACATTGTCGATTCGGAATGTCTGATCGCCTTCCAGAAGTCTTTAACACGATGGATATTCAAAGTATTGACGTGTGTAATGACATCCCCTCGTTGTAGTGCATAGGTCTCAGCTTTAAGCGAGCTTTGGCCGATTAGAAATAAACAGATAGTCCACAAGACGGGCAAGCGACGGTTCATGTGTTCTTTCCTATACGATGTTTACTTTTGGCGAGGGTCGAAAATCGGAGCAATCATTTCTTCATTCATGGTCGTCCACTGACGTTGTAACGATTCTAAAATATTACTTTGCTGAATGGCCAGATCGTTCGTTTCTCCGATGTCCTGTTTTAGGTTATATAGCTGCCAGTTAGGAGAGCCGAAACGCCCTGGTTCTAACAAGGCTTTCCAGTCCCCCTTTCGAATGGCACGCTTTGCTCCAACACGCCAAAACAGGAACTCGTGAGGAGCACCGTCTTGTTGCTGAGTGACAAACGGTAGCAGGTCGACGCTGTCCAATTTGGTTTTTGGCTGAGCGGCTGCGGCGGCGGTGGTGAATGTGGCCATCAAATCCGTTGAAATCACAGGGTGAGAAAAGGTCGTGCCCGAAGGAATAGTGCCTTTCCACTGCATTATAAATGGGACTCTGAGCCCCCCTTCATACATCGTGCCCTTTTCACCCTTCAACGGCAGGTTGGAGGATGTTAGTTCCCGAGTCGGGCCTCCGTTGTCGCTAAGAAAGACGATGATGGTATTATCCTCCAGTTGATTGTGTTCTACGGCCTTGAGGATTTCGCCAACGCTGTCATCAAGATTCGACAACATCGCTGCAAAGATTCGTCGATGAATGTCGTCGATGTGTTGGAACTTCTTCATGTATTTGTCAGCTCCCTGCAAAGGAGAATGGACGGCGTTATAGGCGACATAAAGAAAAAATGGACGATCGCTGGCACGATTAATGAAGTCCACCGCTTCGCGAGTGAATGCGTCCGTGAGGTATTCGCGTTCCGCAACCGGTTGGCCACCACGAAGGATAGGGTTGTTGGCATCGTAGTCAGGTTCGTTGTAGCCCATGTGATCCGTGTATACGAGCCTCTCGTTTTTACTAAACCATCGACCGGTTAAACCTCCTGGTAGAGTCTTGCGGCGAAGCATCGTTGTGACACCTTTGTACGGAGCTGGAACGAAATAGTGGCCTTCGTGCGTGAATCCAAAGAATTCATCAAAACCCCGACGAAACGGATGATAGGCAGCCGTGCCTCCTAGATGCCACTTACCGATGAGTGACGTCGTGTATCCGGCCAGCTGTAATTGGTCGGCAATCGTCTTTTGACTTGCTGGTAATCCAAAGTCAGGATCTTCATTTCGATAGCCTGTTGGATTGAATTCATAACCAAATCGAGTCTGGTATCGGCCGGTCATCATGCCGGCACGGGATGCACTGCAGTAGGCCGCCGTCACATACCCGTCTGTAAAACGAACACCCGCTGAGGCAATCGAATCGATATGAGGCGTTGGGATGTCACCGACATTTCCAGGCCTCTGAACCCCTAATTCCGCATACCCTAGGTCGTCCGCTAATAACAATATGATATTTGGTTGCGGATTTTGTCCGAGACCAACGATAGGAGATAAAAAAAACAAAAGGCAAAAGAGTATTCTGAGAAGATGCATGAGCGAGATCCATTGATCCGTAAAGGTTGTTTTAATCTTGATAGGCTAAACTGATTGCGTTAATTGTCACACAGACAGTTGATTAGAGACTCACTCAAATCCTTTAGTTGATGTTCATGCAATGCGATGGCATTGATGGTTAGAAGGCCCTGATCCAGTAGGCCGTGTCCTACGAAAACCCGGGGGGAATGATCCCGAAGACGCTGGCACGCCTGAAAAGCGTCTTTGGCGGCGACGTGCAGTTTGGGAATGGTTTCAACATTAGGCCAGACTAAGTGGCATTGAATGCCGACTGTTTCCAACTGACTCTGTAAGTCGGATAGTATACCGGCCATCGAGGCCATACGCTGAGAGTTGTCCTCTCTAAGGAAACAATCGAGTGCTGACATTAATGCCATGATCGACTCTTTCGACACTTTGAATCCACGGCCGATACCATGCCGAGGCATCCCTCGTAATTCATTTTTCTCCAGCAGCGTCGGCTGCCACAACTGAGGATGGTCGTCCATATCCAGCATTTGTAACAGGGCTGAGCCGACGAGTTTCTTTTGCCCCAATAGAAGTCCGGTTGCCTGAGGCCCACCAATGGCTTTACCTCCACTAAACGCCAGCAGGTTAGCACCGCTGGATGCGAGCATTTTCAAATTGGAAGGAGGAGGAAGTTCGCCGGCAGCATCGATTAACAACGGTATGTTGTGTTGCTGTCCCAATGTGATCACATCTGACAGACTCGGCGCTGAATCGCTGGTGTAGACATAGAGAATTCCAGCGGTTTTAGGACTGATGGCTGCTTCGTATTCCCAGACTTCGGTACGACGGACTCCTGCGCCGCTCACGACTTCGTTGAGGCCGACTTCAACTAGGCGGGCGCCACTAGCTCGGACTGCATGATCATATCCACTGCGGTGATCACGCGACATGATAAACTCATTCGGCATATTCTCTGTATCCGGGAGACGATCCATTTTAGCGGTATCAGTGCCAGCCAGAATCGCTGCCGCACCAAGTGTAAGTGCGGCAGCCGCACCGGAGGTGATAATTCCGGCCTCGGCCCCAGTCCAGATCGCCAACTGAGAGGAAACAGCCGTTTGAAGTTCTTCGATCGCAACGGCCTGAAGGCTGGTACTTTGATATGCCTCAAGAGCTTCCTGTCGCAATGGAGCTCCACCTAGTCTGGTGACCGTACCACAGGCGTTGATAATCGGTTGAATGTTTAGGTTTTCCAGAGTAAACACGGGCTAATCTCCTACTGAGGCTGGCTTGTCAGATGAACAAGTGTATCGAGAACTCGTTGCATGTTTTCTGGTTTTAGAATGAGGTATTTGCGAGTGCCGTTTTCAGCGGGCATGAATTCTGTGTACCCATCATCATGGACTTTGATTTCTCCTGCAGCCGATAGTTCGAAGTACCCGCGGTTGGGACGCACCCCTTGAAGTACGCTGGTGAGGTCCCAGGTAGGACGTTCGTGAGGTGTGGGGTTGTAAAGTTGATAGGCTGTCGAAATAGGGTGTTTGTCGACGTAGGTAAAGTCTTCGAGAATAGATCGAGCAGGGTACCGTAATGAGATTCCAATTTCAAAACCACTGACCACCACCTCTGAGGGCCATCGCTCGAGAATACGCTTGGCATTGGGGATATCAATCTTCACGTTATATTCCAGAAATCGTTTGTTATCTCCAATCGGTGTGAATGAACCAGCCATCACTTCAAGGTGATGCACTTTGGCCTGAATGAGATCCATGCCACGAAGTGGGCTGATGTCATCGGCTTTCGTTTCCATCAGGCGGGATAAATTGGTTGAAAATCCTACTTGAGCGATAACCACGCTTTTGTCATCGGCCGCCGCCAATGATCTTCTCAATACGCGAAGTGCATCCGGCGCATCATTTCCATTGGTTAAGTCATGTGGATATCGTTGACGTTGTCCATCTTTGTGAGCTGCCAGGACCGTATATTTGCTTGGCTCTTTCGCCATACCGTTTTTGACAACGCCAATCGGGATATCAGGTCGCCCATAAAAGGTATTTATGAGATCGACGAACGCGGCAGCTTGTGGATGGTCTTTGGTGACAGTGACTGCCAGTAACTCACATTCTCCACGAGAGACCAAAGAATGGATCATAGCCAAAGCCATTGCGTCGTCGATGTCGTTGCCCATATCGGTGTCAAAAATCAATTTGACAGGTTCTTTAGCCATCAGAGACAGAGGAATAGTCAACAGAAGCAAAATAGTACAAAGGTGTTTCATAAGATCAAGAGGCATCGCTTGTGTAGTGAGTAGGTGTTTTAATCAAGTTTATTTACTCGCACAGTGAATTGAAACAGTCCCCATGGCCTTAATTAGTCCCTGAATTGGCAACCATCCGGTGCCACCCACTGTTTGGGGCTTCAAATCCTTGAATTCGTTGAAATCCACATTGAAAAGAGTACAAGAAGATGGCGAGTCATATAGGTTGGATGGCTTCAAATTATGGCTAAACCGCGAGAAAGAAGTGGGTGTCACCTACTAGGTTCATGCCTGTGAACCAGCCGCCAGTTTGGCGTAGATACTCAACCGCCCCCCTCGATAGGACCGGTTTAAGGGGAAAACGGTGTGAGTTTGGGTGATCTGTGCCGGAAAATCCTTTTTTTACAGCAGAATCGTCACGCGGATGTAGGGATTATTCCGAAGAAAACGATAAGTCATGGTGCTAAAGGTTGCGCTTAGATGGCCTTCTAGCTATGGCAATACTGTTTGAATTGGGAAGAAAAACTTTGTTAGTTCGAATAAAAAAGTATCTGTTGCTGGCCGGTGCTTTAGCTATTGGGTTGGTATGCGCCATTGGCGTCAATAAGGAAAAGCCAAAGCCACAACTCGATGAAGTTGTGGAGAAGCACCGTGTATTTGTTGCTGCCATTGACATGGATGCTGGAGAGCAATTTGATCTCACGAAACTACGGATTATGGAAGTCGCAGAGGATCAGCTTGTTGATTCTGAGCCGATTCTTGAACTACAAACGATTAATGGGCAATTCGCTGCAAAGCGGCTCACTGTAGGTGACCCTATCACCGAGCAAGTGGTACAGGAAACAGATCAAGTTGCGATGGAAACACTGAAGCCTGGCTATAGCACCGTGACTGTCGATAGTCACCTCGACCCATTATTAATCGGCTTAATGGAGTCAGGGTGTAGTGTGGATGTCGCTGGAATCATTCCAGCAGAAGATGATGATACTTTGGGAATAACAAGATTGGCAAGTAATTGCCAAGTGATGGGCGTACAGCAATCTACCGACCCTGAAACATTCCAAGCGAATTTAACCTTGTTAGTAAAGTCTGAGGTTGTCGAGCCCATTTTGTTAGCAATGAAAAATGGGGACTTGCATTTGAGCTTAACAGGAGCAGCTGACGAAGGTGATTTCCCGTCAGGGATGATTCACACTCTGGACACTCTAAAACAGTCATTGGTTGTGGAAGTCGATATCCAGCCTACACTACCAGCCAATCATCAAGACAGGCCAGTCATTCAGCAAGTCACTGATAATTCGGCATCCGGTCTCGATGACAATTCTGAACAATTGGAAGCTCTGGCCAATCAAGTTGCTCAGCAGGTTAGCGAACAGGTCACCGACCAGGTAGCCGATCAGGTTGCTCAGCGTATTGGAGATCGCATGGATGAAATTGTACAAAAACCTGTTGAAGTCGCTCCCGCTAACGCAGTTAGTCAAATGGTGACCGAAGAAAATTATCGGGAAATGGAAGTGATTACACCGGATGGCGTGATTCGTTACGTATGGAAAACAAGGGACAGTGAACCTGTAATCATCGCTGATGAAAGTCAGGAAACGAAAACCAGTCAGACTAAAAATGACGAGTCCGCAAAAATTGCCCTGCAAAAATAAAATTCTGATGATTATGCATTCGACAAAAAACGATATTCGCTATCTATCGATCATGAGCCTGTTATATGTCCTCTTGTTCACATATACGGCTAAGGCTCAGCAGGCGGAAGAACCGGCTGGATTTGCACTACCTAAAGCAGGGGTTAAATCGGTAATGCCTGCTGTTCAGGTAGAAATGGAAATGAACGAGCACCGTGTCCTGAGTTGGCCTTTTGACGTAACTCGGGTATTTCTGGCTGATGACTCGTTACTGAAACTTGACCCTGTGACACCAAGTAAACTTCGCTTGAGAGCCTTAAAAGCTGGCAAAACCAGGGTCAATGTTTGGGGGGACGATGGAGTCGCTCTGACATACGATATCCTTATTCATGCTCCGATCGAGGAGCTCAGAAAGGTCCTTGACGAAGAATTCGCCAATCAAGAGGTAACGCTACGGCAACTTGCAGGCAGTGTCATGCTCTCGGGAAGTATTAGGGAAGCAGAGACTCGCGATAATATTGAATCAGTTGCCAGACAGTTCTTCCCTCGTGTAATTAACAATCTCCGATTGATCCGACAAAGGGAAGCTGAGCCCCTTCCAGTTAAATTACAAGCGTCCATCTTTGAACTTTCACACTATGACTTACAAAAACATTCCTTGAAATGGCCCCTTGATAACAGCAAAGCTGGACAAATGAGTCATCAGGTATTGGCAACCCAAGGTGAAGTTGCGGAATTTCTACAGGCGGCTCATGACAAGAATTTGCTTCGAAGAATAGCCGCCCCAGTGATTTCAACTGTAGAAGGCAGACGGGCATCATTTGAAACAGGCGGCCAAATGCCTCTCGTGGTGGCGGCAGGTAGCACTGAAGGTAAAGTACGTCTGCAGCAATGGGGGGTGCGAATGCAATTACTGCCAACGAGGCTTGCCAATGGGAAGCTACGCTTGGGAGTCCAACCCAGAATTAATCAAATTGATGTTACCAAAGCTGCAAAAATAGACACGGTAACGTTACCTGGAATTCGCACTCATCAGCATGACCTGTTGATTGATTTGGCTGAAGGTGAGTCTTTGATGTTATATGGAATGCCGATGAATAGGATTGTTAGGGAAAAGCAGGACCTTCCATTGTTATCCGATTTGCCGCTTCTAGGTGACTCATTTTATAAGTCAACGAAGATTGAGGATAAAATCGAATTGTTCATTATCGTCGCACCTGCTCAAACCGCCGAAGATAAGGTTGCCAGCACGCCATAGATTGGGAACTGTCCGTTGCGAAATGAAAGGAGCCACAGTAGTAATTGCTGTGGCTCCTTTGGTTTTTATGTCTTGCTCCGAAACTCGGAGGTCACGAGTCTAGCTTCAGCTACTCGTACCGCAGTCTTCGTCAGTACTACAGCTTTCACCATCGGCTCCAGCAGTTTCCAGAGCGGCAGACGCTTTCGCATATACATCGTCGTTTGGGCTTTCACTGTTCTTGTCAGAGGAACCATGGGCTTCGCCAGACGTTTTGTCATTAAAAAGTAACACGAAAACAACCATAATTACGAGTGCGAAAATTGCAGGATATTCCCAAATAGTAGCCCAATCCGCTACTCCATCAACAGTGTTTACGGTTGAGTGAGCGGCAAACAGTTTAGCTCCGATTCCAAGGCCCAGCCCCTGCGTTACAAGCACCAAAAACCCTTGTGCCTGATTCCTAATCTCTTCAGGGGCTTTCTTATCTACATATATCATGCCTGTCACGAAGAAGAAATCGTAACAAATGCCGTGTAGTAGGACACCCAGGATTATCATCCAAGCAATACTATCGTCTGCCCCAATTGAGAACAACGCATACCGCAGAACCCATGCTCCCATACCGGCGACGAGCATCCATTTAACTCCAAGTCGCATGAACATCAAGGGCATGATAATCATGAAAAAGATCTCAGACATTTGTCCAAGGCTCATAGTAAAGGTCGCGCTGCCGTTGATGAGCACCTGGCTACTATCGACATAGCTACGAGCGTACGCATAATATCCAGCAAGCGGGATGCAGAGTAAAAATGAACAAAGCATGAACACGGAGTAATTCCGGTCTTTAAAGAGCCTTAGTGAATCCATCCCAAGTATTTGGCCAATCGACGTAGATTTCCCTTTGTTTGGTGGAGGTGTGTTCGGTAATGTCATACTGAATCCAGCTAATAGCAGTCCAGCTCCACCAGCTAGATAGAATTGTCCGGCGGATGCATCTTTCGTAGCCAAGAGGCTTACCGAAATATTTCCGACGATCCATCCAATTGTGCCAAAGACACGGACGTACGGAAATTCCTTTTCCTGATCTTCTAGATGTTGGAAGGATATGCTAGTCGTCAAACTTATTGTTGGCATGTAACACAACAAATGCACCAAAAGGAGCAACACCATCGGTTGCTGAAAAGCAGGCAAGTCGTGAAGCAAATAAACATCAATCCAACTGGCATCATCAGGAAGTTTGTCGAGGCTAAATCCAGCTGCCGTCATCGGAGCAAGAATAATTGCGATTGCACCGATAAGATGCAGAGTACTTAACACTTTTTGACTTGCAAAGATACGATCAGCAATGACCCCCAGGAAGAGCGGAGCAATAATGGCAGCGATTGGGCCAATCGTGTATGCGGCACCTGTAACATCCCCCATTTGCTGGTCGCTGAAGAAACCGGTCATGGAAACATACCAAGCTCCCCAAACAAAGAATTGAAGGAACATCATGATACCAAGGCGAATTGCAATTGGGCTCATTTTAGGCTTTCGATTAAGAGTAAAGAGTGCTGTTCATTAAGTCGTGATTGTAGCCTGATTTGCAAGCGTAATACAATCTAAATTCGTCATTACCCAAGCCAATTTAAGCTAAGAGCATCAAACTAACGAAAAAAGCCCGAGCTGCTGTGGTGCGCAAAACTCGGGCATTTTTTGTCAAAGTGGAGGATAGGGGACTCGAACCCCTGACCTTTTGGCTGCCAGCCAAACGCTCTCCCAGCTGAGCTAATCCCCCGTTTGAATAAACTACAC
>PBCP01000111.1 GCA_002717145.1 Planctomycetaceae bacterium
AATCAAAAGCCACTCACTGATGAATACTTTGTTTCTAATCTGATACGCTCAGGAATCTATCCACGCATTTCGTTCACCCCACGAGCATCGAAAGGGATTGCACTTCAGGAGGTGCTTGGAACGCGATCACGGTTTAGTAAGTTTCTCGATAACTTTGATCGCAATAGGTTTTATATGCGTTTCTTTGTTTATCCTGATAGTCTTGAGGTATACATGGCAGCAAGAAAGGCAGCTGATAAACGCGGAATTCTTGCCGGCTGGGAACCTCAGGATCCTGAGTGGGTCTATACAACTCACTTAGGAGGAGATCTTCTATTTGGCGCGAAACCGCCGCCTCCCAAACCCAATCCGAATCCGGCGCCCCCCCGGCCCGCCCCCAAGTTAATTGACTAGTCGCGAAGTACCATTTCGCTTGATAAAGCTAGGGGGCATCCAGTAGTTGTTTTAATTACAACGCAGATGTTTGTAGCACTTTCAATACTAGTTTCACGATTCAGATATACCGACAATGGTCATTAGATAAGGCATGATGGCGATGGCTTATGCCCACACGGTGTGACAGTATCTGATAGCTCATTCGCGTACGTTGTTTTTAGTAAGCGATGAGTCATGAAGCAACAATGGTTTATCCGACGACTGGGACAATTATACGGGCCGTACACTCAAAACACTTTAAATGGGCTTCGTGTTGCTCCAGCAGACGTGTCTTATACTAATTTGCAGCTAACTCAGTCCTCTCCCCAGTTAAGAAAGCAAGCCATGTCCAATCCATCTCCAATGCAGTTAGCGATTCATCGGGATAATGAGTCTGCTGGGAATAATAAAGTCTTAAAGGGCTGCTCAATCGGCTTTTTTGTGGTGATATTAATTGGCGTTGTTGTCCTATTGGTGGCATTAAGCCTAATCGGCCAAGCAATAGACGGGTTCTTCGAAGGGGTACGAGATTTGTTCGACTTGCTCAATCCTCTGAACTGGAGTTGGAACAACAGTCGCTAGTTGCCCTTACACAGTAGTCGCGGCCCATCCTACCGTAGCGGAGACACACATTCGTCTCTTGCTAGAAGAGATTCAAAATAAAGATGAAAAGGATGCGAATTCGCCTCAGTTGGCCAGGAGGGGCCCTGTTTCAAGGAACCATATGGAGGTCCCGCGTAATAATCCGCGTTTTGGCTAAGAATCGCATGCTGATGTCGAAGCAACTTTGCAAAATTTGTGGTATTAAGCATCTTGAGAGATTGAAGTCACAGCTTTTCGGAAAAACGTCAAGCCGTTGCCATAATTGATTGTGAAAATGACTCCAGAAACCAAGGTGCCGATCACAGTCGTTCCCATTATTAAAAATTGCAATGCAGTTGGCACATTAGCTCCGGACAATGCAAGCATTGTCCCCAAACCAAATGCGGCAAATGGAAGGATAAGTAAGACACAAAATGCAGTTCGAGCTCTTTTCATCTTCGCAGCGACGGTTTCGGAACGGATGAAATTCGCAAGTCGTATCCAACCGGTTAGAAAAAGTATTAAGCAAACAAACGGCGTAATACCAAAAATAAATGCCGTTAGAAGATTGAGTCCGATGTCTATCGAAAGAAAAGGAACTAGCAAAGGACCAACGTTACTGAGTATTCCTAAAACAAATGAAATCACAAACAGTTGTTTTGCTCCGCTACGTTCAGGCGAGAAGAGTAATAAGCCGTTCCCTATGAATGAGCAGATTGCCACTAGGACACCAATACCAGTAATAACTTTTAAGAAAGGATCATTCCCACTCGGATTAGTTTGCAAGCCAGCAGCGATAGCTCCACAAATAAACGCCACGATGATTAAGCAAACAACAGCTAAGAGAAAACCAGCACCCATGCGACAGCGATGTAATTGAGAGATTTCAGCAGAAGAATATTCTTGCCCAGCATTTAGTTGGTTTGAGTCGTTTTCAGCGTTTACTGGTGCTTGGTAAGGATTGCTCATGCCGTCTCCATGAATTTATGGTCAAATACGTTCCATATGGCTAGGTAGTTTAATAGGTGCGAAAATACTAAGTTAAGGGCGCTGTTTTTGATCGGTTTTAGGATTTAGGCATGCACCTACTGCTTTGGAGGTAATCGTGTGCTTGGGATCGGTGCGATTCTTATATAATGAAGAAACGCAAAGTTAGAAAAATTCTCTAGAAATATGTGACCGTTAAGTAGTTTCGCGGAATACATAATAAGACGGATAAATTTGGATGGCTTCAATTTCGGCTGAATCCTCCCCAACTAGATCTAGCTCCACTATTTCACTTGTCCAAAACTCACATAATCAATGCCAACCCTGGATGACATCCGCTTCATTGAAGCATTGACCCGCCACCAACCCGCTTTGGAGGCGTTCTGCCACGCGAATCTTGCCAACCGCGAAGATGCACGCGAGGTGTTACAGGCGACATGCGTGAAGTTGTGGCAAAAGGCAGCGGATTGGAATCCGGATACGGAATTTTTACCGTGGGCGTTCACCGTCGCACGATTCATGGTCCTTTCGCATTACCGCGACCATAAGCGTGATCGGCTGGTTTTCGATGAAGATGTGATTATGGCAATGGCCGATGAAATTGAAGAGGCTGCAACCAAATTTGATGATCGGCGAGAGGCGCTTACCAAGTGTTTAAGGAAACTTAAGCAAAGACAGAGGAGTCTGCTCCACGATCACTATACCCTTAGCCAGAGTTTACGGGAAATAGCCGAAGCATCAGGGCGGAGTCTGAGTGCGGTGAAAATGACCTTGCTGCGAATTCGCCAGCAATTAAGTGCATGCATTGAACGTGAGATAAGGACCGATTCGTGATGGAAGAACAACTTCTCCATTGGTTGCACAAAGTCCGGGCTGACGACAGCGAAGCCACCCGAGTCGAACTGAACGAACTGCTCCGGAAAAGTCCGGAAGCTCGAACGACTATGGCTAGGACGCTGGTCGATGAGCAGGCCCTCTTAGTTTGTCTGCGCGATGAGTCACTTCTTTCCATTCTCGATGCGGAGGCCGATGGTGCCACAAAGCAGACTCCCAAAAGTTCTGTGGTACGTCATTTATCTCGTCTGCAACAGTTGGCTGTAGCTTTGTTGGCGGGTGCGATTGTTGGTCTGATGGGAGTGGGGGTCGTCTGGGCTGTCAGCACACCAAAGTCGCAGGCAAGAGAGCTCGACGTTGCGAATGGCGACTTCGAGGCATTTGTCGGTCGACTTGAAACCGGTTTTCCGTATCGCTTTGGTAAATGGGGGGGGAATCCCGCCCAGGTGACAGGAAATTTGGATGGTAATAGGGAGCTTTGTTTTTTGGAGACAGGTAACGTGAAAGGTGATCCTGGCGACCTTGCCTCTAATTGTTCCGTTTTTCAATTTGTCGATTTATCATCCATACGAGAACAATGGGGAACAACAAATTCCGAGACTCAGGTCACTCTTAATCTCTCGGCCCGCTTTCGTCGGGAGTCAGCACAAGGCGATACCGTATTACCGAAACTCATGGGAAGTTGTCGGATCTACCTTTTCAATCTGAAGCCAGACACAATTGGCGAACGGTGGCCTGGTGTGATCAGAGAGGACGGTGTTGGATTTGGCAAAAACGTGATCAAACTCTGGGGCGGGGAGGAGCCGGCAACGATTACCGCATCCTGTCTTCTGGGGTCGGAAGCAACGGTTGCACTCGTCGTCGTTTCTGTAAGCAACGGATCTCGTGCGGCGCCGGTCCAACTGGGTGACTGTTTTGTTGACGATGTTCAGCTTACAGCGATTCGTCAGCCGACTTTGCCGTTCGCCTTTGTTGAATAACCCATTTTTCTGAAAAGTTACGAAAGCCTGAAATAATGCAACACATCATGGAACGCCGTCACTTTCTCCGCGGAGTTGGGGCACTGGTCGCACTGCCCAACTTGGAATCGATCGACTTTTGTCGTTTTGCCTCGGCCTCAGATAAATCATCTGTAAAACCACCCAAACGCTCTGTTTTTCTTAGTATTGGCTTCGGCGTGACCAAAGAGACCTGGTTTCCGGATCAAGCCACTACCGGCAGTGAATACCAACTCTCAGAGGGACTCTCGCCGCTAGCCCGACACCAGTCGGAGATCACGGTGGTCCAGGGATGCGCGAACCAGTTTTCTAACGAAGCTCACTGGGGAAGTACCTTTTGGCTCACGGGGGCCAATCGCTATTCTGTTGCTGGCCAGAACATGTCGAACAGTATCTCGGCGGATCAGGTTGTCGCCAGAACTCTAGGGCAGGACACGCGTTTCTCTTCGATTCAGCTCAACGCCTCTAGTCTTGAGGGGCACGGTCCCGGTCTCTCGATGGCATGGGATCAACGCGGTAAACCGCTCGCCGGCCAAGATGACCCCGTTCAGGTTTTTCATAAGCTCTTTTCACCTGATGATATGCCGCTGGAACAACGCCAGGCCGCCATTGCTGAGAATCGCAGTGTTCTCGATGCCGTGGTCACGCAGGCAAAACGCGTACAGCGCGGTCTCACCAAAACCGACACTGACAAGCTCGATGAATACTTCCAGGGCATTCGCGACATCGAGACACGCCTCAAGAAAGAAGAGGCCTGGCTGGAAGTCCCCAAGGCCAAGCCTCCCCTCGAGCAACCCGAAGAAGGTCTGAAGGGAATAGCTGAGATCGAAATCATGCAGGACCTCATCGTGGCCGCGTTACAAACTGACAGCACTCGTGTGTTGAGCTATCGCATGCCGGGCCAGAGTCTCCTGCAGAGTCTCAATCTCAAACCCAGCGCACACAATGTAAGCCATTACTCGCCCGGCGAACGTATGGAGGCATCCAAAATTCGTGACAAGACTCATAGCCAACTTCTGGCCCGCTTTATTGACAAACTGAAGGCAACGAAAGAGACGGATGGATCAAGTTTGTTTGATCACACCGCCGTAGCCTTCGGCTCGAATATCAGCTCTATTCACTACCTGACCAACTGCCCAACCGTCCTCACAGGTGGCGGGGCCAATCTGAAACTGGGGCAGCACGTCGTCCTGCAGGATGACACACCGCTGTGCAATGTATGGCTGACAATGCTGCAGGGACTTGGTATTAACGTCGACCGACATGGGGACAGCACTGGTGTCGTCAGGGAGCTGCAGGCTTAGCCGTCCCCTGGAGGATTGATCCCTCGGAGTGGATGTCCTCAGAAGTGCTCAATTCGAACTCCTCGAACTTTTGCTTTTACCCGAACGAGTAGCATGAAACTTTTCATTACGATTATCTGTGTCGCGTTTTTTTGCCTTTGTTCTCTAGTACAAGGTGCTCCTCCTGAAGCACGCTTTCCAGAGCATCATCGGACGTTTTTCAAGACTCACTGTCTCGACTGCCACGACTCAGAGACGAAGGAAGGTAAAGTCGATCTGGAAAATCTGTCCTTCCGCATCGCTACGATTGAGCAAGCCGAGCTTTGGCAGAAAATTTTAAACGTACTGAACTCGGGTGAGATGCCACCTGAGGATTCTAAACAACCAGCTAACACCGAGAAAGCGGATTTCCTTGATGATCTCGCGCAGACCATGGTCACGGCACGGCAGGCACTATCTGACTCCGGTGGAAACATAACACTACGACGGCTTAACCGGCGCGAGTATCGCAATACCATCGAGCAACTGACTGGGGTGAAAGTCGATGTAGGCTCTCTTCCCATCGATGGTGGTTCGGGAACATTCGATACTGTGGGGTCATCGCAGTTTATCTCCAGCGATCAGTTCGAGCAGTACCTCAAGCTAGGACGTCAGGCGATCGATGAAGCGTTCGAGCGACATGCTGTTCGGGGAACACCCTCCAAGATCTTCCGCGTCGAGCCCGAAGACACCGTGAATGTACAGAGTCGCAAGAACATGAAGGCGATGGAGGAAACGTACCAACGTTATCTTTTGTGGAAAGCCGAGGTCGATAAGGCCGCTCAGGCGCCCGAAAATCAGCAGATTCTTGCGCAGATCCGTGAGAAATACATGCTCGATGATTTGACTGACAATCTCAGGCTCTACCAAAATGCCAATCTGCTGAAGGGAAAACCCGACGCAAAGAAGTTTGGGTTCAATGATGCCAACGCCGCCTCTTTTTCTTTTCAGGGTGGATACGATCGCACTTACGCCTACATGAAGCACTATCTCGAGCTGCCCCATAGCGATCGTGGGACTTATTTGAAAAAAGCCTGGGCGATCCAACGCATCGACGTATTACCTAAGCCGGAAGATGTTCCTCCGGGAACCTATAGACTGCGGATTCGAGCCGGGACAGTGAAAGATTCCGATCCTTCCCGACATTTTATCGAAATTGGGCACCCTCAACGCGTTAATCAGGTTCCAGCAGGCTTCTCCAGCAAGCCTCTCGCCAGTCTCCAGGTGACAGGCACTTTGGAAAACCCGGAAATCATCGAAGCCACAATCGAAATAGGAGCGAATACGCCACGTGAGTTCGGGATCCAGGAGCGTCGGCCTGAGGGTAACCAAAAAGCCCTCAAAAATGAATTCTACGCCTACAAGCGCGAGAACGGATATGGAACCCCTCCCGCGATTTGGGTTGACTGGATTGAGCTGGAGGGTCCCATCACTGAGGCTAGGCGGACAGAATCCAGAACTGTACGCGTCGAGCCGGAAATTACCGTCAATGCAAAGAATCTGGAGATCATCAAGAAATTGGAAGATACCTATAAAGATAAATGGCTACCTTGGAAAACGGGGGTCGACAAGGCGGTCGCAGCCCCTGAAAACGAGGAAATTGTGGCCGCACTTCGTAAGAAGCATTCGGATTATGATTCTCATCCGGTTCTCAAGTATCAAAAGGCTGGTTTCCTGAAGGGAGCTCCTGATCCGCGCGACTATGGCGGCAGCGATCCCATCAATGCCGTTGCAGCCTTATACAGCCCCTATCGGCGATATCACAACTACATGAAGCACTACGCTGATCTTCCACACAACGATCGGGGGGCCTACCTGAAACTTTCACGGGGGGTTCAACGCTTTGATGTTCGCCCCGATCCGAAAGACGTTCCTGCGGGTACCTACAAGCTCAGAATCCGGGCAGGCGTGGTGAAAGGTTCTGACCCTTCCCGCCATTTCATCCAGATCGGTCATCCCCAATCACTCAATGGAACGACTCCCGGCTTCGCTAAACTACTCAGCACGCAACCGATATCCGGCACGATTGAAAACCCAGAGGTCATTGAAGTCAATGTCGAAATCGATGCGAGTAGTCCGCGTGACTTTGGCATCCAGGAACGCCAGCCAAAGTCAGCAAAACTTCTCAGAGTGGATTTCGACCGCCATAAACAGAATAACGGCTATGGCACTCCACCCGCAATCTGGATTGACTGGATCGAACTGGAAGGGCCGATCACTGAGGCTGCAGCGACAGAATCCAGAATTGTCCGCGTCGAGCCGGAGAAGACGGTCAATCCAGACAATGAAAAAGAAATTGCACAGATCGAAGAAGCCTACAAGCGGTTTGAGCAGTGGCAGGTCGGCGTGGACAAGGCAGCAGCAACGCCGGAGAACAAAGCAAAGATCGCGGAGCTCAGCAAGAAGGAACCCGCAATCACACATCCCATTCATTTCTACAGATACGCCCACTTACTGGATGGGACTCCTGACCCGGTAGATTTCGGTTTCAGAGATTCAGGCAAAGCTGCAGCTGCCAATCCGAATTGGGACCGTGAGCAGCTGGCTTATCACCAGCACTACGCCGGTCTGCCGCATCGTGATCGCGGCTCCTATTTGAAACTCGCCTATGGGACCGGCTGGGTTGTAGTTGCGCCAAAGGAGCTACCTCCTGGGAACTACGTCATGCGTGTGAGGGTAGGTGCTGTGGAAGATACCCCAACTGCCAGACGCTTCATTCAGATCGGTCATCCGCAGCGTCTGATCCCTCGAAACAGGGGGCTCGAAGGGCGGGCCATTAGTACTCATCAAGTCAACGGAACCATTGAGAACCCGGAGACGATCGAGATCCCGCTCACGGTTGCATTCGATACGCCGAAGGAATTTGCGATCCAGGAAAAGCAACCCAACACCGGAAACCTAAAGGAGCTCTGGGATGCTCACAACCAATGGAAAAAGAAAAACGGCTATGGACATCCACCGGCTATCTGGATTGACTGGGTTGAGTTGGAAGGCCCTTTAAGCAGTCCGGCATCGGGATCATCATTGCAAGCGATTTTATCAAAACACGTAGGTGTCTCAGATCTTCAGCCGGGGCAGCCTCGGATAGGGGGAATTCTCCATCATTGGCTGAAACCGAAGTTGATAAGGAACGGGCACGCGTTATCTTCGACGAGTTTGCCCACCAGGCGTTTCGGGGTGTTCCACCACAAGTCGAATTTATCGATAGGCTCGTTGCGATTTATGAAACACGTCGCAACGCAGGGAATTCTTTTGAAGAGGCAATTCGCACACCGCTCAGCGTCATTCTTGCATCGCCTGGATTTCTTTACCTTTTTGAGCCTGGCGACGAGACTGAGCGACGCCGACTGAATGATCGCGAACTGGCGGTACGGCTTTCCTATTTCCTCTGGAGTGCACCGCCCGATGCAGAATTACTTCAGCTCGCAAAACAGAACAAGCTACATGTTCCCGAAATACTTCGTCAGCAGGTGAGCCGGCTAATTGCTGATCCACGTTCAGATAACTTCGTAGCTGGATTTGTACATCAATGGCTGGACATGCAACGACTCGACTTATTTCAGTTCGACGTCAAACTCTATCGTGATTTCGATGAAAGCACCCGAGCGGCCACACGCGAAGAGGTCTATCAGTCATTCGCCCATCTGCTTCGCAATTCCGAAGACGGTAGCATCGGCAAACTACTCAAGAGCGACTACGTGTTCGTAAACGGCTTGCTCGCCACCTACTACGGTATCGAAGGTGTTAGTGGCGACGAGTTTCGCAAAATCAAACTGCCAGCCGGGTCACCACGGGGGGGATTGCTTGGCATGGCCGCTATTCACGCGATGGGAAGCGACGGCGTTGTCAGCAGTCCGGTTGAACGTGGAGCCTGGGTCTTGCGTCACCTGTTGAACAATCCACCACCGCCAGCTCCGCCTAACGTTCCACAAATCTCCCGCCTTGAAGGCCAGGTGTTAACATCCAGGGAACGGCTTCTTGCGCATCAGGAAGAAGCTCAGTGTGCAAGCTGCCACCGCAAGATTGACCCGATCGGGTTCGGACTGGAGAACTTCAATGCTGCTGGTAAGTGGCGGACCGAAGACTCTTACCAAATGAAAGATGAGAGGGGGCGTGGTGTAGGTGGCCGTAAGACCTGGACGATCGACGCATCAGGAGCATTCCATAATGGCCCAAAATTTAGTGACTACTTTCAGCTGCGCGAGCTAATTGCTAACCGAGAACAAGACTTCGCCCGCGGCCTCACCGAACATCTGGTTGAATACGCCTTAGGCCGTCCATTTGGCTTTACCGACGACGACCTTGCAAATGAAATTGTGAGCTCGGCCAGAAGCAAAGGGTTTTCCGTCAGCGAATTCATACATGCTCTTGTCCAAAGTAAACCATTTCAAGCGAAATAATTTACCCCGTAAAAAGAACACGGATAACTAATCCCATGAATTTCAACTGCTTAAGAGCAATTCGGTTAATTGTTCTCATTGCTATCAGTCTATGCGGTGAATCGAGCCTTTCTGTCATTCGGCAAGCAAAAGGTGAAACTCTTTTTGGGATTGTCGAATTTGTTGACGGCACTAAGATCACCGTTAATCATCGTAGAGAGAGTCGGGCTTTCACGCTCGAGCACAAGGCGAATATCAATTACGTTAGCTTTTTGAAGTCGAAAAAGGAAATCAGACCAGGCTTCTTTATTCGTGCAGAAGTCAATTCCGACGGGCAATGCAAGCAGCTTTGGGTCACTCTTCCGATTCCCAGTCAGAATCTAAAACCCACCTCCCAAATGCTTGCCATGACACCCATGCAGCTACTTAAGATGGCTGATGCCAATGGAGACGGCGAGCTTTCTTATGTTGAATACGCTACCGCAATTTACCGGTCACCCAAGCATGGGCCAGTCGGGTTTGGAAAAGCGGACGTAGACAAGTCAGGCACACTCAACCTGAAGGAGTTCGCATCTAAGCTCCAAGGCATCAAGTGGTATCGGATCTCCCGCAAAACTCCCGCTCAATGGCACGTGGAGGCCGACGCAAACTCGGACGGCGTTCTCAACAAGCAGGAATTTGTGACCTTTCTTGGCTCCACCGCTCACCTCGAAACCTTTTTCAAACGGGCAGACAGAGACAATTCGGGCGACCTTTCGGTCGAGGATTTGGCGAGCTTTATCGATTCCATCCTGCGATGATAAACGGAGCCGAGTTGCCGTAAACGCATGAGTGAGGGATTGAAACGCTAACAAGGAAACCTTAAGAGGTAATTCAAAACATGATTACTATTCACACTTTGCCCGATACCGTGAAAAATTCGACGTTGCTAATGGTGGTGGCCGCTACAATGTTTGGGCCATACATGTTGAACACTGTTACCGCGGACAGTCCGAATATCATTTTGATTTTGACTGATGACCAGGGCTGGAGTCAGCGGTCAGGTTTAATGGATCCGGAAAACGCAGCATCTGGTTCCAATTATCTTCACACTCCGGCCATGGATCGGATAGCGGAAGAGGGAATGCGTTTTACCGATGGCTATTCACCCGCCCCGCTCTGCACCCCGACGCGTCGCAGCATTCTCTGTGGGACGAGTGCAGCTCGCTCTGGAACGGAATTTGTCAGCAATTGGGTGCCGGCGGAGCATATGACACTTCCACGTGCCCTTAAACAGGCTAATCCAGAGTACCAATGCGCTCATTTTGGGAAGTGGGGAGAGAAAATGCTCTCTTCACCGGAAGAGTGCGGCTATGACGTGAGCGATGGGCATACGGGAAATGTAACAGGAGGCATGGCAGATAAATTTCTGCCAGCTCACATTGTCCAGGATCCTAAGCGGACTGGCTCGGTCACTGACCGATCGATTCAATTCATTCGAGAGCAAACCAAGGCGGGCAAGCCGTTTTATGCCCAAATCAGTTACTATGCAGTTCATCTGCGAATAGAATTGATGCAGAATTCTCTGGAAAAGTATAAGAACAAAGGCGCACCGGACCGGGCTTATTCGCAGGGATGGGCCGGAATGCTTGAGGAACTAGACCGTGGCATTGGCAGGCTTTTGGACGAACTGGACACACTGGGGATCTCTGAAAATACCTATGTGGTTTTCACGACGGACAACGGCGGCCGCGGCACGGTCCCTGGTGGCGACCCAAAGAGTCCTGCGGTGAATGCGCCATTATCCGGCGCCAAGCATTCCCTGCTCGAAGGTGGCATTCGCGTCCCTCTGATGGTTCGAGGCCCTTCGATCAAGGCAGGATCAGTTTGCCGGGTCCCAGTGGCAGGCTATGACTTTTTACCAACCTTTTATCAATTGGCTGGCGGGAAAGGTAAGCTATCGAATGAACTCGATGGAGGGAGCTTTGTCACTTTGTTTTCTGATCCGGAAACCGATTCGGTGAGCCGGTCGATCGACGGTTTGGTTTTCTCTCGACCTCGGCAGGGAATGGCCGTGTTACGAGTCGGGCCATGGAAGCTGCTGGCAGAGGTGAATACGAAGCGTGAAATTAAATCGGCCAAACTCTTCAATGTCGTCGCGGATATCGCCGAAGAGCATGATCTATCCATGACGCAGGCTGACAAAGCCAAGAAACTACAAGCACGCCTTAAAACCTATCTTGAGACCGTGGTTGATCCATCTCCGACGATGAGGAGCAGGAAAAAAGACGATTAGGATAGCGACATCATGACATCTATGAAGGGCGAACATGAGAAGGTGCTGAATTGTGAAATTGGAAACTCAATCTCATGAGGAGTAGCAAGCTAAAGGAACATCGTGAAAGACAATCGACAGCTAAGAAGTTTTACAACTCCCCCGCAAAATCGAAAAATGAGACGCTAGAGATAAAGACGAAACTGGAAATGAGCATATGAGAATCCCAGATGCGCCCCGACTAAAGCTCTTTATTCTGTGCGGTATCTCTTTTTGGAGTAGTGTAGTCTTTGCTAATGCAAACGAGGAGAGAGCCAACAATATAATTATGCTTTGGCCCAGCGATGTAGTGAGTCAAGACTCCACAGGCATGGGAATGCCCAAGCCTGATCGTGGTGATGGGCACATACGCCTCACCAATATAACCAGGCCATCCATGGAATATTTCCCAGCTCACATTAAGAATAAGACTGCGCCCGCGGTGATTTTATGTCCGGGAGGGGGATATAACTATCTTGTAACCACCAAGATTACCCCGATTGCAAAATGGCTTAATAGTAACGGAATCACTGCATTTATTCTGCGATATCGCGTCCCCAAGAAACGCAAAGAGGCTTTTCAGGATATTCAGCGAGCTGTCCGGATTGTTCGCTCGCGAGCATCGGAGTGGAACATAGACCCAAGTCGGATTGGCGTAATGGGGTCTTCAGCTGGAGGACACCTTGCGGCTAAGGTCAGTACAGATTTTGAGAACTTAATATATCAGCAGGTCGATACGATTGATGTCGTCAGTTGTAAACCAGACTTCACGGTTTTGCTTTACCCGGCCTATATGAATAAGGGGACGGAGCTGAGTAAGGATTTTGCTGTTTCCAGTGAAATTAGCCCAACTCTGATTGTCTCAGCTAAGGACGACGGCTTTTTTACCGGAAGTCAAATTTATGCTAAGGCTCTAGAAGGAGTCGGTGCATCTATTCGCGTCCATTTTTTTGATAAGGGCGGGCATGGCTTTTCTCTCCGACCTAAACAGCACCCTCTTTCCACTTGGCCGGACCTTTGTTTGCAATGGTTTAGAGATCAGGACATTATTGAAGAAGCCGATTAAACGAATGCACTTAACGGGAAATGATTGGAACGCGGCTCGGTGGCTTGTACTAACTTTGCAAACGTTTGCATGGAAATCTCTGATGACATCCTTAAGTTGAGAAAAGAATGGCAATTAACAAAATATTAGCGTGCTATCTAATGTTGGGGTTAGGGATGCCAGGGGTTCGTGCGAAAGCCCAGGTAGACTCATCGCCGGAGGAATTATTTCATACGAAGTGATCGGCTGCGTTGCCCTCAGGTCTGATAACAATAATGCAAGTGTTCCCCTTAATCTACCCAGAGAACCTACCATGAATTACCTTTCCGAAATATCCGCAGTAATCCTCTGCAGCGTACTCCTATGTGTGTTCTCGTTTGCTGCATCTGCTGCCGACGCACCTGCTTTCAAATCCGAGATTTTCAAGGTCGGAACACTCGTCTACTCTGACGAATTTGACGGCGCAATTAATCGGGAACGCTGGGGGGCCCCGACGAAAGACAAGCAGATCGCTAACAATAAGTTGGTCGTATCGCCGAAATTCAAGTCGAAAGAAGAGGCGGTGAGGGTGCTCAAACGCGATCATCATCTGGGGCTGGAACCGATCGCTCATCTCAATGGGATCCCCCAAAAGTTTGTCTGTCACCTACGGTTTAGATTTGTAAAGGAAAAACTAACACCTGGCAGACCAGTTCTTCAGATCGGTCACCACATGATACTCTTCAGACATCTTCAAGGTGGAGGCCATCAAATTAAGTTGCCGGCTGGCCCGTCCTTCGCCGAGCCGGGCTCGGGGGTGAGGCTCGGTGACTGGATCGACTTAGTCATCGAATATAGGAAAGGTGAGATCATGATTGGGGTCAACGATTACAGAAAAATCTATAAACACAAAGCGGTCACGATCATCAACGAAAAAGATAAACTCGGGCCTAGGTTTACTTTCAAAGGTGGACCGGATAGCCAGATCGTGTTCGACTACGTCCGGCTCTGGCAATGCGAAGAGTGATCGCGTGCTTCTGCAGCCCGCCACGGTATGAGCACGCGTTTTAATTACAGTGGACATGTTTTGTAGTAGATTTAATACTAGCTGCAAAATTGGGAGTTAGCGAAACTGTTCAAGTTGGTAATCTTTCCAAGCCATTATTTAATAATGACTGACCATTTCACTCGTTAACAGATTTATCAAATTGAAGAACAAGGGGCTTATGGCTGCTAGAGACAAGGGCGATAATCTGAACCTAACGACCACCGACAATCCGCGTCCGACTATGAGATCAAGGGGGAAATCCAATCAACCGAAATGCCACCCGATCCATTGGATACTGCCATTAGCTGCATGCAGTTATGTCCCGGTGCTGTTTGGTCTTGGCCCATTAGTAGATGAGGATTCTTTCGACAGATACTATTTGTTCGTCTATTCCGGTGTGCTACTGCTGCTATTAATCCCCGTCTACATCGT
>PBCP01000112.1 GCA_002717145.1 Planctomycetaceae bacterium
AATGCGGCGGTTCAACATACCCATAAGCACAAGGTCATTTAATCGGCTAGAATCTAGAAGTGCCAGAATTTGACTGCCGAGCGGGTTAACTAGTGGCTTCTTCTATCTATCAGGCACTACTGCTGCTGGAACTGGATGAAGATGAACATGTGGCGTTTGTAATTCGCCGTCAAGACCGACGAATTCATGAGATGTTTGCCAGCAAATATCTCAACCGCAAGAACTGGAGAAAACACGAAATCAAAGATCATGACCAACGCGATCAGTCCGTACTTGCATACCAACAGTGGAGACAAACTCAAAATTGGGCCCGCATCTTTGATGGACTACTAGATCGAATTTACCTCATCCGGTGCCAAATGGTTCATGGAGGAGCGACATATAACAGCGGTAAAAATCGCCGTAGCGTCAACGACTGCAATGTCGTCCTCAATGAACTCATCAATGCCGTATGCATGATTCTTATCGACAAGGGAACAGACCACGACTGGGGTATCATGTGCTACCCACCGCTAGCCTAATCCCTCTAGCCGTTTCTACTTTTTGTAGATTTTGGACCAGGTTGCACCGGGATGTTCTACCCGAAAGGTCACGAGCCTCGTTTTTTCTGCTTCTGTCACAAAGACCGTTTTACCGTCCGGGCCACCAAAGGCCAAATTGGTGGGATGCTTACCTAATACGTCAATCTCACGAAGAAGCTTTCCCTTTGGGCTAAGGACAACAACCGTTCCTTTGCCATGACGCGTTATATACAAATTTCCCTTTACGTCGCATCGCATTCCGTCGAACCCGAAGTCATCAAACTTTTTCAACAGCGTTTTACCACTGATCTTCCCTTCTTTCGACAAGTCAAACTGCCATATATTCCTTTGGACGGACTCGTTCACGTATAACTTTTTCCCGTCAGGACTTACCTCAATTCCATTAGTGGTTCCCATATCACCCGACAGTTTCGTAACGACTCCCTTGTTAGAAATCCGCCACAACTGCCCTGTGCTCGCTCCCCAGTTAGGATCACTCGCATAAAGGTTTCCGTCTGCGTCAATTGCCAGATCATTAGGCTGATTCATCTTGGGTTCGTGAGCGAACACTGAAAGCTTGCCTGTCTTAGCATCAACCCGCAACACATTGTGTTTTGGATAATCTGCAATAAACATGTTGCCATGGTTATCAAATCGGATTCCATTACCCACTGAACCGTCAGGGAGCCTCTGAGCCAGTTTCCCTTTACCCATGGAATCGACCAACCCGATAGTTCCCTGTTCTCCAAAATTCACGGCATAGACATTTCCGTGATTATCTGCAGCCGGTCCTTCGATTCCTGACGTAAATTCGCCGGTCTTGGTTAGCACCACCGACTTATACAACTCTTCGGCGCCAAGCCGTGATCCACTCAATAGTGACAGCACTAACGCTACCTGCAATCCAATTTTCATCTTTGGGTCCTTACTCTAAATTAATATGCTCGTTTAGCTTAAGTCAAAATGTCACTCGCTACACGTCCACCTACATCGGTAAGTCTGAAATCGCGCCCGGCATAGCGATATGTCAATCGTTCGTGATCAATTCCTAACAAATGCAAAATCGTAGCGTGTACATCATTCACATGCATTCGATTTTCAACAGCTCGGAATCCAAAATCATCCGTTGCTCCGTAAGCAAATCCACCTTTGACGCCACCTCCGGCGAGCATCATCGTGAGTCCGTAATGATTATGATCCCGACCGTTACCATTCTCCGAAACAGGAGTACGACCGAATTCCCCTCCCCAAACGACCAGCGTGTCTTCTAACATGCCTCGATGTTTCAGGTCGGAAAGCAACGCGGCAATCGGTTGATCGATGCTCTGTGCCAAAGGCTTGACGGCCGAATTATGTTTGGAATGAGTATCCCACGGCTGACCATTTCCATAATACACTTGAATAAACCTTACGCCACGTTCAGCGAGTCGCCTTGCTAGCAAGCATCCGTTCGCGAAATGACCATCACCATAGGCATCGCGAGTAGATACGCTTTCCCGTGACACATCAAAGGCCTCACTTCCTTCGGTTTGCATTTTAAAGGCCGTCTCAAGATTCTTAATACGCCCTTCCAATCGAGGGTCACGTACTCGCTGCTTAAGATGATGGCGATTCAACTCGGTCAACAAATCAAGATCTGCCCGCTGGTCTGCCAATGATTGACGTTGCCCCCGCAAAAAGGGAATCATCTTTTCAGGGTCGGTTTTGGAGTGATTGACGTAGCTACCCTGGTATTCAGGTGGCAAAAACGCATTGCTCCAAAGAATAGAAAATCGCACCGGCCTGCCTGGACAAAGCACAACATATCCAGGCAGGTTTTCATTTTCGGATCCAAGACCGTATAACATCCATGACCCCATGGATGGCACGGTAGGAGTAATGGACCCGTTATTCATTAACAGCAACGCAGGTCCATGATTCGGATTATCAGTATACACACTTCGTAATATGCAGAGATCATCCGCATGTTTCGAAACATTGGGCAATAGTTCACTTACCTCAAGTCCCGATTCGCCATGCCTGGAATACTTAAATGGACATTCCAACAGTCCGCCTGTTTTGCGTTCCGTTCTCAGGGACACTTCTTCTGGGCGTTGGCCGGCGAACTCGTTGAGCTTCGGCTTGGGGTCAAAAAAGTCTCCTTGAAAGGCTCCGCCATTCATAAATAGCTGGATGACCCGTTTCACTTTCGGCCGATGATGCAGACCTCCATCTTGAGATGCATTGGCCGTCGAAAGGATGCCTCCTAACGCCGCTCCGCCAAAGCCACCGCCCATACTCGCAATTGCGTCGCGACGATTGATGAAATATTCCATGGACCTAAACTTCCGCCTATTCGACAAATGCGAATTCATTTGAAATCAACAACGCATGCGCGTATCGAACCAACCGATCCTGCGACTCGTCTTCCTGAGTCAGGAAATTCAATCCCAACATTAATTCGGACTTCGTTGGCACACGGCAATAAACAATCCTGTATATCTGTTCCACCGTTGATTCTTCCGGGACATTGCTATCAAGTCTAGCAGCTAGTGATTCCGCACAACGCCAAATAAAATCACTATTAAGTGCATACAATTGCTGCAGAGGTGTATCTACTTTTTCACGCTTGGGACTATGGCCGGTTGCCTCGGGAAATCCGTGCATCTTCAACACGTCGTCCAGTTCTCTGCGACGAATTTCGGAATAGATTGTCCGCCGATTGTTCTCGGGGTCCATTAGCGATATCGGCTCGCCGCCCAATGTATCATCCAGACGCCCCGACACTTTGAGCATCGAGTCTCTCCAGGATTCAATATCCAGACGACGTCGCTGCACCGACCAGTACCACCGATTGTCAGGATCTCGACTCATATACTTTTCATGAAATCCACTGGATTGTTTAAACGTTTGGCTTTGCAGGATTGTCCGATGCAGCCACTTCAAGGACCAATTCTGTTCAATCAGTCGATGCGCCAACGCATCCAACAACTCCGGATGAGACGGCAATTCACCCTTCAATCCGAAATTACTTGGCGTACCCACCAGGTGCTGGCCGAAATGATGTCCCCACACTCGATTTACGATGACTCGAGCGAGAAGAAACTCTGAATGCTCAAACAATGCTTCTGCTAAATCCTGCCTTCCACTGCCTCTATTGAACTCCTCCAGTTGTTCATCAAATACTTTCAAAAAACTTCTTACGACGACGTCCCCTTTCGTCCCGGGATTCCCGCGATGCTGCAGAGCGACATTTATCATATTTGATTCGTCATACATGACCTTTGACATCGAATCACTCTCAGCGATAACCGACACGCTTGCATCTACTACACCGGGAACTTTTATGACGTCTGCTTCAGTAATCAATTTCAACTCATCAATCCGCTGATTGGCCCGTTTCAACCGTTCGTCATGGACGGACTTATCCACAGCCGTAGTCCGAGCCAACGTTTCCCGATGAATCAAATCATTTAGATCCCGAATTTCAGCCGTGGCCTGGACAATCTCCCTTCTACTTTCAGCCGACAGGATCGGCACATCCAAAACCCTGGTGTTGGCAAACACGCCCGCCAGCGAGTAGTAATCTTTTTGGCTGACAGGATCGAATTTATGGTCATGACAGCGTGCACAAGCCAGCGACATCCCCAAGAAGGTTCGCCCGACCATATCGATTCGCTCTTCCCACTCTTCCGCAATTACAGTTTCCAATACAACTGGTGCGAGCCGGGGTTCTTTCCAGTAAGTCGGACTTAAACCCAACATTCCCAATGCCGCCATATCGCCGGCACTCGCCGAATCGATGGAATCCGCTGCAAATTGCAGTTTTACAAATCGATCATATCCAACGTCTTCATTCAGGGCTTTAACCACCCAATCCCGATACCTCCAGGCCCCGGCTGTACTCTTCAACCAACTGGCAGTCGTATCGGTGTATCTAACTAAATCCAGCCAATGCCTTGCCCAACGTTCCCCGTATTGAAGACTATTCAAATACTTATTCATCAACTCTGCATAAACCACTGGCGTCGAATTGCTGACATACCGCTGCAGGTCTTCATATTCAGGTGGCAGGCCTGTGAGAGTCAGGGCCAGTCTTCGTATCAACTTGTCAGGCTCAGCCTCGGCTTGCATCCGAACACCGGCAGATTTTTGCTTTCGGCGAATCCAGTAATCAACGACTTCACTATCCGACTTACCTGCTCGACGTTCCGTCAATTCCTTGAATGCCCAGTGACCACGAGCAGCCGCAACATCCAACCCTTCAGAAACGCTCTCGATTCCTTTACCTTCGGGCATAATCGCCCCGGAATTGATCCAATCTTCGATCGACTTGACTGCTTCCTGATCCAATCGACCGGACGGTGGCATTTCCAGTTCGTCATGCGAATAGCTAACCGCCTTAAACAACAAGCTAATCTCAGCGTTCCCGGCAACTACCGCGATCCCACGATCACCTCCAGCCAACATTTGATTACGGGTATCCATGTTGAAATTGGCTTCAACAATACCATGCTTTAGGCTATGGCATTCATAGCAATGTTTCACTAGTAAGGGGCGAATCTTTGATTCAAAGACAGTAAAGTCTTCGTCTCCGCGGACATCTGCAAGTCCCCCCTGCAAGACTCCAAGCCCCGTCGCGACGAGAAAGATGACGTTGATAGATCGTTTGGAATGACTTTTCATTTACTTTTCCAACAACTCGATTCCGTGTCGGCAGGACTATTACTTAAGTAGGAGATCTAATACTTTAGCGTACGCTTCGGCGTAACGCATAAACCCAAGGTCGTTTGGATGAGAGCCATCCGTAGCAGCCTCTCCATCGCTGCCCAACAATTCGTGACCTCGCAGGTAATGCAAGCCTGTCATCCCTCCCTGGACTAACTGTTCAAAACCAGCGCGAAATGCCTTTTGATTCCCCTCATGCCGAGCTCTGGTGGCGCCAAAGAAAGACGAATTCGTGAACCATCTGTCTTCCACCATGACGATTGGGGTATCGGGGCGATGTTTACGTAACCTCTTAAAGAAAGGAACCGTACGTTCAGCAACCTGCGGCGGATTTAGATTGGGGAGGCAATCCACACAATATATGGCGGCGTCTACTTCGCCAATTAAATCGGCTAATTCCAGCTCGAGACGACCATTACCTGAAAACCCTAAGTTTACGGTGGGTATGTCATACCGTCGCCCTAATAACGCCGAAATGGACATTCCGGGGCGTGATGCACAGGCACCGTGCATAATCGAAGTTCCATAGAACAGTAACGGCTTTTCCGCGCGTGGTAAAACGGGAGTAAAAAGAGAACCAGTTTTGACACCGATTTCCAATTTCTCGACCCCGTTGTAAAGCGGAAGATAGGCCGTATAGAGACGGCCAGACTCCGGCCCCGGATCAATGCCACTAACGACCCGAGCCTTTACGTCCTGAGCCGTTGGTCTTACAACCTGAACCCAGCGATCATCTCCTGTTTCTGTTCTTCCGTAGAAATCAATTCCGCTCACTCCGGTAGCGGGCATGTGAACCATGCTAAGACTGGGCGACCGCAAACGATAATCGACGTGAATTTCGGATGAATTCGTTTTGAATCTGGTCGCCATCCCTGCGCTGTGCAAACTTAAATTCCAAACAGCATCCCGCACAAGGCCTTTCGCTTTGGCTGGCAGGCGATCAAAGTACGATTGCGTATCACTAAACCCTCGTCCTTCAATTCCCCACATTTGAACGTTATACCAATCCACTCCGTTCTCAGTCCTCGGAGTCAGAAGCGGGCTACGCCCCCCTCGCCCCCAAACGGTCGATGCACTCATCCCTGCCAAGAGGCTCGTTTTCACAAACGTCCGGCGTGGAATGCAGGTTGATTCTTCTTTTTGGCACTTACTTCGCATTCGTACTTTCCTTACTTCGGTCATACACCAACTCTCCGTCCAAATAGGTTTGTAGTACCTGGGTATCCTTCACTTTGTCCAATTCCACTCGTAGGATATCGCGGTCCAGAACCACAAAATCTGCTAGTTTACCGGCTTCTATCGACCCCTTTTCCTTTTCCTCAAAAGAAAGGTAAGCGTTATTGAGCGTGTACAATCGCAACGCCTGCTTTCTCGTCAAAGCTTGTTCCGGATGCAGGGAGTCTGTCATGTACCGCGGCTGCCTCTTTAGAGTAATCCACATCCCCAGAAACGGGTTGTATGGATTCACACTACGCCGGCTTCCTATTCTTTGCATGTGGTCCGAGCCTCCTC
Organism: Planctomycetaceae bacterium; assembly: GCA_002717145.1. Classification (GTDB taxonomy): domain Bacteria; phylum Planctomycetota; class Planctomycetia; order Pirellulales; family Pirellulaceae; genus UBA721. The sequence goes on from PBCP01000112.1 coordinate 6,741, forward strand.
CAACCACAACTCCTTTTTCAAAAATAGTTTTATACGGTTGAAAATAAGCTGTCCGAGTCTGACCAAACTGGCGTAGCAAAGTCTTCCCATCCATATAAAGCCAGGCAGGTTGCAAATCAGCGACCACCCCCAGCTCTGCCATACCTTCAATCGCTTCAAGACTCATAAAATTACAGTGGGTGATGCAAGGGCGGTGTTCTGCAACCTTAAAATCATTTTCATCAATCATACGATACGCATCGAGCAACGCATGGACCGCACCGTCACCTACGCTGTGTGCCGTCATTTGAAACCCGTTTTCCAACATCATCTTCGAGAATTGATATAGACGCTCTTGCTCGATATATCGCATCCCCCTGTATTCCGGGTCATTGATCGAGTAAATCTCACTCACGCCCCAGGGCTTTCGCATGTAAGCGCTGCCAGTAAGCATTCCTCCATCTAAAAACACCTTCACACCTCGAAGCCATAATTTAGAGTTGTATTGATGCAATGGATCAGCGGCAGCTTTTTCAATACGAGCCTTAATGGTATCGCGACTGGCATTGGCATTCATTTGGTAGTAAAGGAAGGCCCGAACGTTTAGTTCCTTCTGTTCATATAAAGATCGCCAAATCTCCAGCGCGGAATCGCTGGTGTTTCTATCTGACACTGAGGTGATTCCGACACTGTTATAGTCCGCAATCAACTCCTTCAGCCGATCCACCCGTTCCTTTACGGATGGACTTTTTGTGTTGGATTCATACTTCAACAAAGAGTTTCCACTGCGAATGACTCCTGTCAGCTTCCCATCGGCATCTCGCTCTAAACGATACTTCGCATCATCAGGCGGCACAAAACTGTCATTAATCCCTGACAACTGCAACGCTCTTGAATTGACAGCCGTATCTGGACCGGTGCGAAACATGACTGGGTTGTTCGGAGATACCGCGTCCATTTCCTGCCGCGTCGGGAATCGCTGCTCTTTGAGCCGCGTGATAAACACCTGACTCATAAATATCCACTGATCATCTTCCAGCAATTCGGCCCTTTTCCTGATGTAGGCCAACACATCAGAAATCGCGTGCATCGGCGGGACAACGTGATCATATTCATAAACGGCTGCGCCGGTGGAGTGAACATGCGAATCAATCAAACCGGGAATCACCGTTTTCCCCTTCAGATCGATTACATCGGTTGATTTAGTCCTTCGAAGCAGCACCTCTTCGTTACTTCCCACGGCCAAGAATCTTCCGTCCTTAACCGCAAATGCCGAAACAGTCTCGTCTACTGAATTAACCGTGTGGACATTTCCATTTACGAAAATCACATCCGCTCGCGGAATCCCCTGTCCCCATAATGCGCAAGGCAACCAAAGAGCAGCATAAATCGTCAATCCAAATCTCATGGCACTTTGCCTTATGTATTTTTTACAGTTCAACCTTGATAACCGTTATATTGGCTTTGGCGAATCCAAGTTCAGCTAACTCCTTCTATTAGAAACTATCCAAGCATGCCAGGCACTTTCCGAATAATCGTTTTCGCAATTTACTGTTTAGGCCTTCCTTCGATACTCCTGGCTGAGCACCCTAATATCATATTCCTGCTGTCAGATGACCAACGACCTGACACCATTGCTGCGTTGGGAAATCCCGTTATTCAAACGCCAAATCTGGATCGTCTAGTGCGAGAAGGCTCTACATTTACCAGGGCAACCTGTGCAAATCCACTTTGTGTTCCCAGTCGTGCTGAAATTCTTTCAGGTCAAACGGGATTTCGAAACGGTGGCCATGACAAACCAATACAACCCAATCTTGAACACACCACCTGGCCTCAGGCAATGCAAAAAGCTGGTTACAACACGTACTGGGTGGGCAAGTGGATGATAGCAGGACGTCCTTCTACTCGCGGGTATCAAGAATCACTTGCACTATTTTCCTCGGGAGGAAAACCACCTGAACCGCAATTTGATTATGCCGGACGCGAAGTCACAGGCTACCGCGGCTGGGTCTTTCAAACGGATGATAAACAAACGTTTCCGGAAAAAGGCGTGGGACTAACGCCTGATATCGAAAGCAAGTTTGCAAACGCCGCGATTGAATTCATACAACGAGAACATTCCAAACCTTACTTCCTCCATGTCAATTTCACCGCTCCACATGACCCACTACTGATGCCACCTGGCTGGGAAGATGCCTACAATCCTAAACGCATGCCACTTCCCAGAAACTTCAAACCGGAGCATCCATTCGACCATGGCAATTTAAAGGGGCGAGACGAGTTGCTAAATTCATTTCCTCGTCGGAAAGCTGATATCAAACGCGACCTGGCGACCTATTATGCCGTCATCTCCCACATGGACCAGCAAATCGGGCGTATTCTTAAAGCACTCGACGATACCAATCAAACCAAAAATACAATCGTCATTTTCAGTAGCGACCACGGACTCGCACTTGGAAGCCATGGACTCATGGGTAAACAAAACATGTATGAACATACAATTAATGTCCCCCTGATTTTCCGAGGCCCTGGTATCCCGCAAGGCGAGACATTTGCTGCACAGTGTTATTTACGTGACCTTTACCCCACCATGATGGATCTAACGGAGCAACCTTATAACCCTTCGATCGAAGGAACCAGCCTCATGCCTGTGCTCCGAGGTGAAATCGATGCTGTGTATCCATTTATTATTGGGTATTTCCGCGACTCCCAACGAATGATCCGCATGCAGAATTGGAAACTCATAGACTATCCTCAGGCCAACAAGGTTCAACTCTTTCATTTGGGCACTGACCCACACGAACTAAAAAACCTGGCGGGTGACAAAAAGTTCACGGGAATTGCCGAGCAGCTTCGTGAGGAAATGAATACGTGGCTGCAAAACCATGGCGACCCGGTAGCTCGCTAATACAAGTACCAGACTCAATAGGAGCCACCATGAGCAAGCGTCGTGATTTCCTGAAAGGCTTAACAGCATTTTCTCTCGCTCCCGGATTGCCGACATCGGCCGCCGCTGACACCACCGACAAAGCGGAAATCGCGATCACCTATGATCTGGAAATGAGCAGGCACTATCCGAAGCGAAGTAATATCGAATGGGATTATCAAAAAGGCAACCTCGATCAGGACACAAAAAACTATTCGGTGGCAGCTGCTAAAATCGCTGCGGACAATGGAGTTCACCTTCATTTCTTTTTGGTAGGCCGCGTTTTGGAACAGGATGATATTTCGTGGTTACACCAGATTCACGAGATGGGCCACGTCATTGGCAACCACACTTATGATCACGTAAACCTGCTGGCGACGACTCCATCCCAAACGCAGTTCCGGTTTTCACGCAGCCCCTGGCTCGTCAAAGACAAGACGGTATTAGAAATTCTCCGCGAAAACATTCGGCTTACGGAAATTGCTTTAAAACAACGAGCAGGAATCAATCAAATTGGATTTCGGACACCCGGCGGATTCAGTAACGCACTTACCGACCGCCCTGACCTGCAGGACTTGCTTTTGGATCTTGGATTCTCCTGGGTCAGCAGCAAGTACCCTCGCCATTTGGCCACTCGTGGACCACAAGGCGTCGCCCAGGCGACATTCGATAATATCGTGGAGTCCCAGACGGACGCTCAACCGTTTAGATACAAATCCGGTTTGCTTGAAATCCCCATGAGTCCGATCAGTGACGTCAATGCTTTTCGCTCGAACTTTTGGACTCTGGACGAATTCACGAAGGCTATTACGTACAGCATCAAGGCGGTAATTAAGGAGAAACAGGTTTACGATTTCATTTGTCACCCGTCCTGCATGTTGGTGGAAGACCCTCAGCACAAAACCCTGCGAACTATCATCAAGCTGGTAAAGTCAAATCCCGACTCGGCTCGCATCTCAACTCTGGATGAGATCGCCCAGCGATTCACATAAGGAAAACGCTTCTCATGATTCGTTTCTTTACTTCAAGTATTCTATGTTTGCTGTTGGTCCCATCCATTTCGCCTGGCCAGCAGACAATTCAATACCAAAACAAGCTGACAAGGATCACCAATCCTCAACCCATTCTTGCTGACTACCCTGACTATGTAGCCCCGGTACTCGAACAAAACCACTTCCTTGCCCCGGCATTGATCAATGACCGACGCGGCTCACTTCACGTTCGTGCCTGGCGTTTTTCCTACAACGCGCGAGGCATCATTGAAATCCCCAACCAACTGAATGCCGAGCAGACGGCCATTGTTTGTGTTCACCCCTGGGGAGTGGATGACGGGCAGGGTTGGAAGACTCCGCATCCAAACGGAGTCGCATTTGGTGGTACACCGTTAAAGAATGACGGGATACTCAAACATTCCCGGGAAGTCATCAATCCCTTACTCAAGTCACTGCGACCACATGTCAATACAATCCTTTACAGTCTGCCGGGTGATGCTATTTCCCCGCGTACGGATGCCTATCTTACAACGGTTTCCAAACCAGACCAAAATCTGCGTGACAAAGGGCGTTTGAGGATGTTAGCCAAACTTAAGGAATTCAATTATCTAGCTAAACCAATACCATCGACGTTGACGCTGGACAGCGAATTGCCTGTCGTAGACTACTTCAAACAATTTCAGGGCATAGACTCCTCTGCTCACTATAACGGAGAGGGTTATTGGCAACTCCCCATACCTGTGATGAATACAATCGACGTCTCAAAAGAGGACGTCGTATTCTTTGACAACCAGGGATATAGTGAATTACGAGAGTTTTTAAAGGAGCGGGGAATACGCCATATCCTTTTGCTTGGCTATGCCACGGATATGTGTGTTTGTAATACGACTGCCGGATACGAAAACCTACGCAACGACTTCAATGTATTTCTCGTCGGAGACGCGACACAAGCAACACACCCCGCCAATAAGAATGCAGCTCATGCTACGAATCAAGCACTGAGCTACGCTGCACTAAACCTTCTTATCACTCAGGTATCCTGGATTAAGACTACCCCAGACTAAAGCCGTAATTCATTATGTCAATCTGCCCAGACACTTACTATCAATCACTCGACGACCCAATTCAACGTATTAAACTCGAAATGGCCGCCTGCCTGCGTTGGTCTGATCGACTTGGTCTCAGCGAGGGAATCTGCAACCATTTCAGCGTTGAAGTTCCCAATCACCCCGGTACATTTTTATTGAACCCTCAGGGGCTTCACTGGTCCGAAATCCGAGCCAGTGACATCATCACCGTAGCCACGGATGGAACGCTAATAGACGGCAAACACGAAGCCGAACCAACAGCCTTCTTTATTCACTCCGGAATCCATCGAAACGTGCCTGGGGCCTCAGTCGTCCTGCACACTCACATGCCCAATGCCACCACGTTAGCTTGTTTGGCAGAGGGAGAGGTGATTCACTGTACCCAAAACTCTTTACGATGGTTTAACCGCATCTCATATGACAAGGACTACAACGGGCTAGCTCTGGATCATGACGAAGGTAATCGAATGGCGGGCCTCATGCAGGGAAACCGTGTTTTGTTTTTGGCCAATCATGGGGTCATTGTCGTCGGCCCCAATATGGCGGAAGCATTCGACGACCTCTACTATTTGGAAAGGGCATGTGAAGTTCAGGTCAAGGCGATGCAAACAGGTCGACCACTAGCCATTATCGACGAAAAACATGGTGAATATGCTTATCAACAAATCATGAATGATCGAACTCAATGCTATTCGCATCTGGAAGCAATTATTCGAATTTTACTACGAGAGTCCAGAGATCTTGCGGAATGATTCCCACGTCAAATCTCTCGCATAGAATCGATGGGATACGGTAAAATACAACCATGAGTTCCCGTTACCTCCTTGTCGTCGTTTTCACCTTTTGCAGTCTCCAGCCACTGTTTGCGCAGCAACTACATCAACTCATCGATCAGCAAATTGAACAGGCTACTTCTGCTCCGTTTGCCGGGCAATCCACCGAAACTGAATTTCTAAGACGGATTTACCTTGATCTGGTGGGACAGATCCCAACCACATCGGAGACACTGGAGTTTCTAGCTGACGAAAACAAAGATCGACGGTCGCGATTAATCGACAAACTACTAGAAGATCCTCGATACGCTCGACGAATGTCCGAATTCTTCAACGTCATGCTAATGGAACGCAGAGGTGTCGACTCGGACTGGCAATTGTTTCTTACATCCAGTTTTAATGAGAATATGCCTTGGGACGAAATGGTGAGCCATATGGTTTCACCAGACACAAACAGTGAAGAGACCCGCGGATCAGCATATTTCCTAACCAAACGATTAGAAAAGTACGGACAGAACCCAACGGACTTTCCAGGACTTGCAAGCGACATTGGACGCATGTTTCTCGGAATGGATCTTGCCTGCGCTCAATGCCATGACCACCTCTTTATTGATGATTACAAACAGGCGGACTTTCAGGGGCTTTTTGCCTTTATCAACAATTCTTTCATTCGCAACGACACCGACTACCCGGCAATTGGCATGAAGCCAGTCAAAGTGAAACTGGAATTCAATTCTGTTTTTGAAGAAGGCACGTTTTCCACCGGACCTAAGTTACCCGGACTCTCTGAAATTCCAATTCCGGAATTCATCGCCGGAGAAGAATTCGCAGTGGAGCCGGATAAAGAGACGAAAGCACCTGGCATCCCCAAATTCAATCCTCTCGACTTTCTGGCTCAGCAATTACCGACCCGCACGAATGAATCCTTTAACCTAAATGCCGTAAACCGCATCTGGTTCCTTATGATGGGTCGGGGATTAGTACACCCATTGGATTTGCATCACTCAGATAATCCCCCAAGCCATCCGCAACTGTTGACTCTCATGGGACAACAATTTGCAAACAACAATTACGATATCAAATGGTTAATTCGTCAAATTGCACTATCAAAAGCTTACCAGCGTACTGGTACGATCACTCCCCGGGTGGCTGACGCTAAACACAAAGAATACCGTGTTTACGCCGAAAAACCGTTAAGTGCTGAGCAACTCATGTGGAGCATGCTTACAGCCACCGGCCAACTACAACTCATTCCCTCCGAATCAAAAACAGAAAATGCAGGTAACTCCGATCCCTCGGAAGATAAACTAGATGAGTCACTCGAAGGCATCCGGGCAGACTTCCTAGCTGCTTACGCCAATCCTCCGCGGGAACCGGAAACTGAATTTGCGCCATCCGTCCGTGGGGCTCTTTTCGTCCTCAACGGCCCGCGAGTGTTGTCATGGATCCCCGCAAAAGCCGGCAATCTTGCCGACGTACTAAGCCAACAGAACGGAGATTATGCTAAGACGTTGTACCTGACAATTTTGTCCCGGAACCCAACGTCTCAGGAAGCAAACTATTTTAACCAGCATATTAATTCCCACTCAGATAAGACGAAAGCGATTGAGCAGGCAATCTGGGCCTTACTCGCATCTAATGAATTTGCCATTAATCATTAAGCATTCATCATGTCCAGCAACCAAACACCTAATCCGCTTTGCACTCCCGTAGAGCACAAATTCTCGCGACGCCATCTTTTAGGCGCCGGAGCCGCTGCCAGTGCAATGGGAATCGGCGGCCTTGGCGGACTCGTTCAGCCTCTGATTGCCGACCAGATGCACCAAAAGGAAAAACAGGTGCTCTTTATCTGGATTGACGGGGGTATGAGCCAACTCGAAAGCTGGGATCCGAAACCGAATACTCAATTTGGCGGACCATTTCGCTCGATCCCAACTTCCATCCCCGGAATACAAATCAGTGAATTGATGCCAAAAACATCTCAGATCATGCACAAACTCGCCTTGGATCGAGGAGTTAGCACGTTTGACAATTCTCATTCTGCCGGAGTCCCCAGAATCAACCGGGGTGACCCAAAAGATCGAGGAGTCATCTATCCTTACTTTGGTTCGGCCGTGGCTAATTTAATGGGCCCTGGCGACAGTGGACTTCCTCCTTATGTGTGGGTTAAGCCCGGCAGCGGTGGATTTAAATATCAGGATGCAGGGTTTTTAGGTCCCAGGTACGGGGCGCTTGCAATCGGCGAAGGTGAACCACCACCCAACATACTGTTACCTGAAACTGTCAATTCGAAGCAAAACGACGATCGCAACGCTTTACGCAAGTTCGCCAATCAACAGTACTCCAAGACCCGTCCGGCGACTTTTAGCGAAGCGCAGAATTTTGTTTTCGATACGGCCGAGGCGCTGATGAATCGCCGCTCTTTATTCGACGATCCCGACCCAAAGGATGTGGAACGATATGGCGATACCCCGCTAGGCCGTGACATGCTTATCGGGCGGAAAATGATCGAAGCCGGTGTTCGTTTTGTCAAAGTCAATTCATATGGCTGGGACACACATGGCGACAATTTCAATGGCCACGCTAGTCTCATGCCTAGATTTGACCAGGCCTTTTCGGCTGTCGTTGACGATCTGGATGAAAGAGGAATGCTTGACCATGTTCTGGTTATCGCTATGAGTGAATTTGGGCGAACCCCGCGTATCAACGGTCATATCGGACGAGATCATTGGCCCGAAGCGTGGTCTATTGCAATGACCGGTACAGGAATTAAACAGGGGGCCGTAATCGGCGAGACGAATGCTGAGGGTACCTGGGTCACCAGTGAAGCTCACGACATCGGGCATTTCTTCCATACCTGGTTCAACGCGCTGGGAATCGATTCGGAACATACCGAATACATAAATGACGGTCAGCCTCTACCAATCGCCAATGACGATTGTTCACCAATTCGTGAATTGCTGGCGTAAGGAAGGGAGCAATCAAATGGATATCAAGTACAAACCAACGACGGCTCCGTTTGCTGACCGCCAGCTGTTTAATGCCCGGTTCAGTCATGATGGCAACATGCTCATGGCCGGCAGTTATCAAGGGGACGTGCGGCGTTTTGACCTTACGACCGACGAAAACACCGAACTTACCGCGATCAAGGGGCATCACGCCTGGGTTCAGGCTATTGCTCTTCACCCCACCGAAAACCTAA
>PBCP01000113.1 GCA_002717145.1 Planctomycetaceae bacterium
AGGTAATTTTGAGACCTCCGTCATCAGATTAAGTGGGGATGAGAGGATTTGAACCTCCACTCCGTAAGGAACTGGATCCTAAATCCAGCGCGTCTGCCAATTCCGCCATCGAGCCTTATCTTTAATCACTATATACTAGTGACTACATTCCATTCTTTCCAGAATTCTAAATAACGTCAAGGCACTTCCCCCGCCCTAAGACCACCTAAGGTTCGCAATTCATTACAATGAGGTTTTAATACTTGATTGGGAACACAGGAAGAAAATGAAGAATCTAGGATTTCTAATTCTGGCCGGACTGGCAGTTTGCGTAGCGACCCTTGGGTGCGCAGAACAAGAGAAATCGTTTCCATCGAAAAATTTGCGAATTATTTGTCCCTGGGGTGCGGGCGGGGGGACCGATAGGATATCTCGTTTCTTTGCCGACGAGCTTAAGAAACGCTTGAACATGAACTGTGTTGTCGTAAACCGCACGGGAGGTAGTGGCGCAGTTGGGCATAAAGCCGGCGCGAACGCGAAACCCGATGGACATACGATTGCTATGATTACTGCCGAATTGTCGACAATGCACCAGCTAGAAATTACGGACATCACCTACGAAGATTACCGACCCCTGTTACAAATGAACGGCGATCCAGCAGCGATTCTTGTTGGGAAGAACAGCGACTACCAGACCTTAGCCCAATTCCTTGATGCCGTTAAGCAAAATCCGGGGACGCTTAAGATGTCTGGTACCGCAACAGGTGGTACGTGGGATCTGGCTCGAGTAGGGCTCTTTCAGAAAGCCGGACTCTCTAAGGATGATGTCATATGGGTACCCACACAAGGATCTGCAGAATCATTGCAACTGTTGTTAGGTGGCCATTTGGACGCTGTTTGTTGTAGTCTGCCAGAGGCTGCCCTGCAGTTACGCTCTAGCGAGGTGGTCGGAATTGCGGTGATGGCTCCCGCGCGAGATTTGTCGTTTCCCGATATTGCAACCGCTACTGAACAAGGGGTGCAATGGACTTCCATTGGGTGGCGGGGATTTGCGACCCAACGTAATGTTCCAGGGTCAGTCGCTAATTTGTTAAAAGAGCATCTAGTGGAAATAGCGAATAGCGATGAATACCGGAGCTTTATGCAAGAGCAGGGGTTTACAATCGATATTAAAGTAGGGGAAGAGTTCCGCCAATTTCTGGAGGAACAAGACGAACAGTGGAAAACGGTTTTGGAACATTATGTCTCAGATTAAAGCGTTACGGGGTCGCGCGCTTTCCCGTGAACTAGCCGGAGCGTGTATATGGATAGTATTGGGACTATATTTCCTTATTTTTTCTTACCAAATCCGTGAACCGCTGACGTTAAACAAATTCGATCCAGGTCCCTCTCTTCTACCAAAGATCATGGGAGTTCTCCTGATCTGCGGTGGTGTTTATGCCGCCACTAAAACGCTTGCAACAAGGGACTGCAAACGCGATGATCGTAATAGTCGAGGTTCGAGGCTGCTTGCAGCCACCGTGTTCTTCTATATATTTCTGCTCCCTGTTCTAGGCTTTCATATCGCGACTGCCATTTTCGGCGTGTTTTCGATGGTGATTATGAGCGTAGGGCCGGGGAAATCGTTGATATGCACGCTGGCCATTATCGCGTTAATCCACTTCGTCTTCGTCAATCTTTTCGCAATACCCCTACCCGGATTTATGGGATCGTAGTGCAATCTAAACGCAGCGACTGAAATGATAGATCAATTAGTAAGCCTGCTCGACGCCCAGATTTTGATACCGTGGATCCTGGCGATGACGTTCGGCATTTTTGTCGGTTCGACGCCCGGTCTCACAGCGACGATGGCAGTGGCGTTGATCATCCCCCTTTCTTACCCACTGGAGCGGGAAGCTGCTTTGGCGATGGTAATCGGCGTCAGCTTCACCGCTATTTTTGCGGGTGATATCCCCGCAACATTTTTACGTATCCCAGGAACCCCGGCATCTGCGGCAGCAACTCTTGACGCGCACCGCCTAGCAACACAAGGTAAAGGGAAGCAGACGTTACTTGTAAATTTACTTTGTTCTACGTTGGGCGGAATTATCGGCGTGTTTCTGTTAATGCTAATCGCGAAACAGCTCGCTGAGTTTGCTTTGCAATTCAGCCCTTATGACTATTTCTGGCTCTGTTTGTTGGGGCTTTTCCTAGGCGTTACGGTTTCAAGCGGGGGCCGTACTGGTCTTGGTTTACTTGCCGCGACAGTCGGATTCGCCTTTGCCCTAGTCGGTGTTGATCCTTTAACCAATCAGAGTCGATTTGTATTTAATTATGAAGAAATGTCCCAGGGATTGAATTTTATTCCCGCCATGATCGGTCTGTTTGGGATGTCTGAGGTGTTGAAGACGGCAATAGGAGACTCCTCTAGGACTGATAAACAACTGACGTCCGGTCCTTTTCACCTTGTCAAAAGCCTTGGTTTGATGGTTCGCCACCTTCCGACTATTGTGCAATCCGTCTTCACGGGGACGGCGATTGGCGCATTGCCCGGTGCAGGTGCTGATATCGCCGCCTGGGGTGCTTACGGAGTAGCGGAAAAGACAACGTCGAATCCAACGCCAGCATTTGGCAAGGGGAACTGGAAAGGAGTTATCGCGCCCACGAGCGCGAATAATGCAGCCGTAGCCGCAGCGTGGATACCAGCTTTAGTTTTCGGCATTCCAGGTGACGCCGTCACGGCTATCGTTTTAGGAGCGTTCATAGTTTACGACATAACTCCCGGCCCAGCGTTGTTTGAAAGCGGCAATGCGGATCTGATATTTTCGATCGCACTCATGACGCAGGTTCTTCTCATTCCCGCCGGGCTTATAGGAATTTCCGTGTTTAGCCAAGTTGCGCGTTTACCTAAAGGGGTGGTTCTCACTGCAGTCGTGATTTTCTCGGTCGTCGGCTCCTTTGCAATGAACTCTTCTATCGTCGATGTTTGGGTGATGTTTGCATTTGGTGTCTTTGGGTTAATCTTGGAGCGGCAGCACGTGCCTTTGGCGCCGCTGATCCTCGGTATGATCCTCGGACCGAAAATCGAGGAATACCTCCGTAAGGGACTTATTATTTCCAGCGGCAATTTTACGGAGGCCTTTGCATCAGGAATTAGTATCATTCTATCCAGCCTCTTAGTTTTAATCGTATTCGCATCGCTCCTACGCGCGTTTAGTAGCTATCAAGGGAAATGAGAAATGTCGGACCAACCTTCATTTAAAAAGCTTCATGAAATCTCTGAGATGTTGCGTTCATGGAATGAGGTTGATGGGGTGCGAGCGATTGCCGCCGAATGCGGTGATCTTGAAGGCGCAGTTTGGAGCTCTTATGTTGGACATGACGACGCCAAAAAAACAGTCCCCGTGGATAACCGCAGCCGATTTTTAATCGCGTCACCCACGAAGCCTATTGTTGCCACCGCAGCGATGATGCTCGTTGAGCAAGGCGAGATATGCGTCAGCGATCATGTCTCTAAGTATATTCATGAGTTCGGCTGCGGTGAAAAAGCTGATATCCGTATCGCACACCTCTTAACGCATACCTCCGGTCTGCCTGACATGTTGCCCAATAACGAGCAACTTCGAAGACAGCACGCCCCTTTAACGGAATACCAAAGGGAAACGAACCGAGTGGAGCTTGTTTACGCTCCCGGTACTAGGGTGCATTACCAGAGCACCGGAATTCTTACCTTGAGTACGATTATCGAATTCGTTTCGGGCCAGAATACTCGCGATTTCCTCGAGGCTAATCTCTTTTCACGTCTTGGTATGTCGGCGACTGAATTGGGGACGACTGACGATGTTTTGAATTCGCAACGCCCTCCTGTCGCTTCGATGGTTGAAGAGTTAGAAGGTCATGATCAGTGGGGTTGGAATAGTGTCTACTGGCGTAAATTGGGCGCGCCGTGGGGCGGATTGATCGCCAACGTGGAAGACCTAGGTACTTTCTGTCGCCATTTATTACAGATCCATGCCGGTCATTCAGGACGGATTTCAAATTCCACCCTTAAATCGATGACGACAAACCAATTGGCCACATTCCCAAAACTGCGGCTGGGAAGTTCAGCAAGCGTCCCCTGGGGCTATGGCTGGCAACTTAATTGGCCAAATCACCCAAGGGGTTTTGGATCAGTCCTTTCCCAACGTGCATACGGCCACTGGGGTGCCACAGGCACACTAGTTTGGATTGATCCGGAGGCATTAATTTATGGTGTTATCCTGACGAATGAGCCGATGGGAATGGAGAACCGTCGCCCTATGGGATTTGCAAATTCCTGCCGGGCCGCTTTTCGCTCAACTTAGGAATCGGTCGGCAAATTTCGTCTTAACTGCATCGACACCAAGTTTTAGAGCAATAGTCTCGTTGCTCATCGAGACTAGCTGGCACCCTAACGCAACCGCCCGATCTGCCCAACGGGGATCCGGCGTGACAGCGCCCCAACTCTTTCCGTGTTTCCGGCAGGCCTTGCTTACGCGTTCGACAGCGTCCCATAGTACATCTGCGTGAAAGTCGGGGTAATTACCCAACGCGATAGATAAGTCAGAAGGCCCGACAAAGAGATGATCAACATTGTCCAACGCTGCGATCGCCTCGACGTCTTCTAAAGCACCAGAGGTTTCTATTTGGATCGCCACGAACACCTCATTATTAGCCGACTCATAAAAATCAGTGGCAGCGCGTGTGGTAAATTGGCCGTCGACTCCGCTCATGTTCATCCCGCGTAGACCCTGTGGCGGAAATTTTGCCCATTCCCCAAACGTTGATGCTTGTTCAACCGAGTGTATTTGCGCTGCCATAACCCCTCCCGCACCAAGTTCAAGATATTGCGCAACGTCCTGATAGCCGGTAGGAGCCATACGCACAAACTGCTGCAATCCAACGGCTCGCGCTGTTATGAAGGCGGCACGTATTTGATCTACAGTAGCCATTCCATGTTCCAGGTCTAGCCAGAAACCAGCGAAGCCGCCGCGCAAAGCGTACATTTCAATCGAGACGGGGCTAATCAAACGCGATAACGCAAAAAAATTGAGACGTTCACCGTTTGCAAATTGCTGCTTTAGCGTATGCATTGCTCTAAAACTCTCCTTAGGACCCGAATTTCGTTACACTTGTATTGTAACCTTTTTCGTTGAGCCTTATTAACCGTTCGTTTCTGATGGCATTTTTTCATCATGGTTGAGTACAAAATCCCCCGTTGTCAAATCGTTCCGCAATCAGATTTCGCAACATCTGTCACCGTAGACGGTAGAGAAGTTCTTCGTTGGAACTTCGGATACCATTTCCCACGCCCTTTTTTTCATCCGGTGATAGGCCCGTCGGGTGTAAATCTCGTACGTATGGGGCATCCAGGCGCACCTAACCATGATCATCACATGGGTATCTGGTTTGCACACAGCATGGTCGATGAATTTAATTTCTGGGCGAACGGGACGGGAACACATATCCGTCAGCGGCAGTGGCTAGACTATATTGACGGCGACGACTTTGCAGCGATGGCCGTGATATTGGATTATTATGATGGTCATAACGACGAACCCATAATCAACCAAGAAACCATCGTTGTAATTAGGCCGTTAGTCGGGAAAGAATATCTAATCGATCTACACTTACGCCTTAAACCCACGCAGAACGAGGTGACGCTGCACCAATCGAATTTCGGTGTATTAGCCGTTCGGGTTGCCTCGAGTGTCAGCGAGTATTTTGGCGGTGGAATAATCACAAATGATCAAGGGAGTCAACGCGAGGCCAATATTTTTGGTAAGGCCTCTTCTTACATGGATTACAGTGGCCCGGTCCGGCGGTCAGGTGAGGGGCAAGTAATTAATGGAATCACCGTGTACGATCACCCGAAGAACCCAAATTTCCCTTCCAAATGGCATGTTCGTGAAGACGGTTGGATGGGCCCTTCGCTTAACCGCGACAAAGCACTAGCTCTCGTTGAAAAGCAGCCGTTATACTTGCGTTACCAGTTACATGTCCACGACGGTAAATTCGACCCGACCCGGGCTGCTAAACTGCGTGAGTCCTTCAGCCAAAGTCGTTCCTGGCATGTCACAAAATCAACGGACAAACATCGCTCTTGGAAAATCTTACCTGGCGTATAAATACATTACGGTCCTAGGTAACGCATAAAGAAGTCACGGGTTCTGTTCCACATTGTCTCGCTAAGCACATGGCCAGCGTTCTTTTCAATATAGAAGGAAAAATGCGATTCGGCATGCATCGACTCATAAGTCTTTCGTATTTTGGACATGGCGGCGCGGACTTGTTTGATCGGGCTGCCACGATCCAATTCTCCAAAATTCATATGTACTGCGCGCGGGGCAATCAATGAAACGATATCAGGGGTATCGGCGTCCGGAAAAATGCCCGTTACATAATTGTGGAAACAGTGAAGCAATTCGTTTTGCTCAATTGCTTCATAGGTGGGGAGACAGCAATTGCAAACGGTCGCTTTAATCCGGGGTTCCCAGGGCCCCACCATATAGGCATGCGTTGAACCCATCGAGTGTCCATATGATCCGATGGAATCCGAATTTACTATCGCCAAACTGGTAAGAAAATCAACAGCTCGTCGCATATCGACTATACTCTTCCACGCCAGCGTTTTCCCTCGAATGACGTACTTGAGATACAAAAAACGTTCGAGGTTCCCGCCTGAAAGAGAAAACCCCTTGGCTCGGTCTTCAAATCCCAGCGTATCCGGACAGAGAACGATGAACCCCAATTTTGCAAGGGCAACGCCCGTATGATGCATCGGGTTTCCGGCTAAACCTGCTGGTTCCGACTTTCCTAGGTGCCATTGGCCATTATGTTGGTGCCACACACAAACAGCAGGCGCCGGATTCTTAGCGTTCACTCCATCTGGTATCAACAATATTGCGGGGATGGTGTCGTGAGGCTCGCCCTCATAGGTTATCCAACGTAATTCATATCCTTCACGTTTTTCAGATTTCAATGTTCTAGCGTCTAGCGGTCCGAACTCTGGGAATGGTCCCCCCAAACCCGCTAGCAATCGTTCTCTGAATTCGACCTGCACGTTTTGGTTGTCCTCTCTTCATTGAAACGATCAGGAATTATCTTCGCAATCAAATGCGATAACATTTTCCAAATGGGGAAGAATTAGTGCCTTGACCCGTTCGTGCTCAGGGTGGGGAAGGTAAATATCACGGTTTTTCGAACTATCAAAAGTCATCAAGAAGCCGTGCGTGTAATCACCATTCATTCGTTCAGGGCTAGCATACTTGCCACCGGCAAAATGTAATATTCCAGGGCAAAGTGACTTGAGCCCTGCGAGTTCGTCGAAAAGACCACTGATGATCGCCTCGCTTGTACCTGATTTGAATTGAAATAGTACCATGTGTTGAATCTTACTCATGGATTTCCCTTCCCTGGTTTGGTCGCGTATCTGTTAGATATAACGGAGCATTATAGCGAAACCTCGCTTGACGGATATATTCTATTTTGTGAATATTCGATCCTCGACTTATAGTTCAAGGAGCATTAAATGCAGCTAATCAAACTGGCGTTACTGCTCTTGCTTTGCAGTGCCAACGGCTGTGCAAGCAGGAACAGCAAGAATGCTTCGACGGTTAATGGTGCGTTGTTTGGCGCAGCTGCCGGCGCAACCATCGGGGAGCATAATAACAGTCCGCTAAGTGGTGCCCTCATCGGGGCTACGACGGGCGCGATTGCCGGCAATATCGCAGGAGATCATCTTGCCAGACCGCTTTCCGCGTACGAAGAAAAGTTTCAGGCTGATCAGAAAGTTTTAAGGCAGATGACGCAGCAGCCACAAAGTGACGCAGTAACAATTGAGCAATTACTAAGAATGACCCAGGCGGGAGTGGAGGATGACATCATTGTCGGGCAAATTCAAGCCCGTGGCGTCGCTCAAATTCTTACCACGGACGAAATAATCTACTTAACCCGTGAGAATGTCTCGCCGGTAGTCATCAAGGGGTATCAGGCGGGTAAGAAATTGGCAAAACCAATCCAAGCTGACGCGAGTCGTATTAAACGGTCCGCTGACCACATAGTCGTTGAGCGTCGCTACCATCACGGCTACAGTCCAAATTATTACCCACCTACACGAGTAACTCCCCGAACGGGGATTTACTTCGGTCTCGGCAACTAGCCACTATGCTTTGCGATTGCACGTTGTAGGGCGGCTCCCATATCGGCAGGACTTTCGGCAACTTCTATGCCGGCAGCCTCCAAAGCTTTTACCTTTTCTACGGCCGTGCCTTTACCGCCTGAGATGATCGCACCGGCATGTCCCATTCGCTTTCCTGGGGGGGCTGTACGCCCTGCGATGAAGGCTGCAACGGGCTTAGAGACGTGCTCCGCCACATAGGCCGCTGCCTCCTCCTCTGCTGTCCCGCCGATTTCGCCAATCATCATGATAGCCTCGGTCCCGGCGTCCGCTTCGTACAATTTGAAGAGATCGATGAACGAGGTACCTACGATTGGGTCACCGCCCAATCCAACACAGGTGGATTGCCCGAGGCCAACGTTGCTTGTTTGCCACACAGCTTCATAAGTCAATGTGCCTGAGCGACTCATAATTCCGACTGTGCCAGGCGTGTGAATATATCCAGGCATAATACCGATTTTACATTCGCCGGGGGTGATAAGACCTGGGCAGTTCGGGCCGATTAGTGTCGAGCCGCTTCCCTGAAGAACTTCGTAAACCCGAACCATATCTAAAACCGGGACGCCTTCCGTTATGGCAGCGATCGTTTCAATTCCTGCATCGACTGCTTCTAAGATTGCGTCAGCGGTGAATGGAGCC
Organism: Planctomycetaceae bacterium; assembly: GCA_002717145.1. Lineage (GTDB taxonomy): Bacteria > Planctomycetota > Planctomycetia > Pirellulales > Pirellulaceae > UBA721. The sequence goes on from PBCP01000113.1 coordinate 8,795, forward strand.
GGCACAAAAATCATCGTTGCATTAGCGCCCGTGGCATCGACGGCGTCCTGCACTGTATCGAAGACCGGAATGCCATCCACATCCTGTCCACCTTTCCCAGGGGTCACACCTCCCACCATTTGGGTGCCATAATCACGGCAACCACGAGTATGAAATGTACCGGCGCCTCCAGTTATGCCCTGGCAAATTACTTTTGTATCTTTATTTATGAGAATGCTCATTCGTTTCTCTTCTATTTAACAATTAGGTTTAAATATTAAGCGCCAATCGCAGCACAAACTTTCGTAGCTGCGTCAGTAAGATCCGTTGCCGTGATAATCTCGACATCGCTCTCTTCGAGAATGCGTCTGCCTTCTTCGACTTCGGTTCCTTCCAGCCTCACAACCAATGGAACCTCGAACCCCACTTCTTTGGAGGCGGCGACGATCGCCTCGGCGATCGTAGAGCACCTCGCGATTCCACCGAAAATATTCACAAGTACCGCTTTTACATTGGGATCAGATAATAGAATGCGGAAAGCTTCGGTCACTTGCGACTTATCCGCTCCGCCTCCGACATCAAGAAAGTTTGCGGGTTCACCTCCATGTAGCTTGATAATGTCCATGGTCGCCATAGCTAGGCCTGCCCCGTTTACTAGGCAAGCTATATTTCCCTCGAGCTTGATATAGCTCAACCCGGCTTCACCTGCACGGATTTCGGTCGGCTCTTCCTCCGAAAGGTCGCGATATTCCGCGACTGCCTTTTGGCGATACATAGCGTTTGAGTCAAAAGAAATCTTTGCATCCAGTGCGATTAGTTCACCGGCACCTGTGACTACTAGAGGGTTTATTTCCGCAAGACTACAGTCAAGGTTTACGTAGAGCCTGCAAAGTGTCCGCATAAAGCGGTCGGCAGACCTCACACTTGCGCCGACAATTCCTAACTTGCTACAAAGCTTACGCACTTGATACCCTTGAAGTCCAAAATGAGGATCGAAGTGCTCCTTGAAAATGGGCTCAGGAGTCTCCTCTGCTACTTTTTCAATTTCCATTCCACCTTCTGTTGAGCACATCAATACAGGCATTTTGCTCGCTCGATCGAGAACGATGCCAAGGTAAAGTTCTCGAGCAATATCGCATCCTTGTTCCACCAATACCTGGTTGACAACTTTCCCTTCTTCACCAGTCTGGATCGTCACCAGTGTTTTGCCTAATAGTTGCTGAGCGACCTCGCGTGCCTCTTCGGCACTTCTCACCAATTGGACCCCATGTTGGTCTGGATTTTCTTTAGTCGTCCCCTTGCCACGGCCACCGGCGTGGATCTGCGCTTTCACTACAGCAATAGCCGACCCGAGTTCATCAAACGCCTTGGCGGCGTCCTCAGGCGTTGTCGCAACCCGATTTTCCAAGACGGCAACACCCGCATCGGCAAATAGTTGTTTGGCCTGAAATTCATGGATTTTCATTTATAGTCTTCCCGATTTGCAAAGGAATGGTTAAACGCTAAATAGCTTCAGTACTACAGACTACCGAATCTTTCACGAATTTTGAAGCAGGGGAACAACCTCAAACATGCAGACACCTCTTGTGGGAAGAACTACGCCACTACAGGCAGTACATTTGTTACCTCCCCGTCTATGATAAACCGGCCAATCAGGACAGATTACCAGATGCGGGACAAAGGTTAAGGATGTCTTATGAATGACGATTGCCACGTCCGATAAAGACTTCATAAGTTTTTATTCTTAACACGGTAATAATAAAGATGTCGAAAAACATAAATGTCCTTGCATTGGTGAAAGGCGACGAAAAATACATCTTTCTCTTTAACGAAAAGAACCGGAAAAAGACTCTCCGTCAATTAGGGCGATTCGCATCAAATCCAGATTTAAGCTTTACGTGGTATGATGCCGCGGTGATGAGTCAAAAGGTGCGAAAGTTGACGTCCATAGAAGAAGCAATGGAGTCTCGCTATCGCGCCGCAAGTTCGAGCGATTGAGATCACCATGAAGAACGCTATTAAACGTTTCTTGAATTATCTGGAAGCTGAACGCAATTCATCCGAGCTTACACTAAAAAGTTACCGCGCTGATCTTGCGTCCCTATGCTATTTTTTTGAGTATGAAGACGGCAGTCTTCCAGCCCCATCTGACTTTACTCCGTCAGATTTGCGAGAATACATTTCTGAAATGGGGGAGGCTGGGTATGCTAGGACCACGATCGCCAGACGACTTGCAACACTAAGAAGTTTTTTTAAGTTTTGTCAACGCGAGGGGTTGGTGGACGATAACCCCGCGAAACCTTTACGTAACCCGCGCAAGCACCGTCATCTGCCACATTTCCTTTCTAGTGAAGAAATCGCACGTTTGCTAGAAGCTCCGGACATTTCAAAACCCATGGGAGCGCGAGATAAAGCAGTGTTCGAAACGATGTATTCCGGGGGTCTGCGCGTAAGCGAGCTAGTCGGAATTAGTGATGAGGACTTATACCTCGAAGAAGGTATCGTTCGCGTTCTTGGAAAAGGAAAAAAAGAACGTTTGTGCCCTCTCGGTAGTTTTGCCGTTAAGGCGCTTCGAAAATGGTTATCGAACCGAATAACTGACTCCAAACTAAGGTCAGGGGCTAAAACACCTGTGTTTGTAAATAGGTGGGGTAGGCGAATTACAACCCGTAGTATTCGCCGAATGATGGAAAAATACATCCGCCAGGTTGGACTGGACAGTCGAACGTCTCCTCATACGTTAAGGCATAGCTTTGCGACACATTTACTTGACGGTGGAGCCGATATACGAAGTGTCCAGGAATTACTGGGACACAAAAGTTTGGTTACGACCCAAATTTACACCCATCTTTCTACAGCGAAATTGAAGGATGTCTATGAGCGTAGCCATCCGTTAGCTGCTGAGTAGGCTCTAGCCATGAAGCTTAAATGAGATTTTCTCGAACGGCCCAAACGGCAACCTGTGTCCGGTCGGATGCGTTGATCTTCCGCAGAATGTTCTGGACATGTTCTTTAACTGTTTCAATACTAATCGCTAACGAACAAGCAATCTCTGCATTACTTAGACCTAGGCCGAGGTGCCGTACGACCTGCACCTCGCGGTTTGTGAGTTTAAAGTTTGTAAGGTGCTTGTCTTTGCGACGCATCATCAAGTGCTTGACACGATTGAAGATGCTTGATTCCGGTGGCTCCTGTTGCTGAATGGCACGTGACATTGCGCTGAGCAATTCCGCTCGCCCAGCCCCCTTAACCAGATAGTCGCTGGCGCCCCTTATGATGCTTCGTGCTACGTAAGTCGGATTTGTATAGGTTGAGAACATAATGACTTTCGTATCCGGACATTCTGTTTTGAGGCCTTCCAGTGTTTCGATCCCTGATAGTTCCGGCATCAATACATCTAAGAGAACGAGATCAGGACGCAGACGCTTCGCTAATTCAATTGCTTCCTGGCCGTTATAAGCGTGACCGACAATTTCCGCATTCGTGTCAGTCAAAATTGAAACGATGCCGTGGTGGATTAATTCATGGTCGTCGGCGATAACTACGGTGATGGACATTTCAAACAACGTATGTGGTGTGTTTACACGACATTCCTGTTAATTCGCTGGCTGGAAGCATTAAATGCTCTGATGCGGCAGTATGAAGATTGTGTGAGGTGGGGCGCGATATTTATATATATCGCGTATAGGCATAATAGCAGTTCCCGCGTTACGAACCAACTGAAAATTATGAATTGTCATGCCTCTAGATTGACAAATTCAAACCAAATTTGACGCTCCAGGTCCCTCGTGGCGACCGCGGCCAAGGGTCCTAGTGCTCGAGTAGGCTCGCCCAGTAAATACGCGACCATGTTCCCATCCAACAATTTTTCGACATGGATCAACTGAATCCCCGTTTCGAGACGCCCTATCGCTGACTCTAGATAGGTTAACGTTTTCGGGACGACAGAAGCGTCGAACCTTTGTTCGCCAGATATATTTCGGAGGATCCGCCCGGCCACCAAGGATCTCTCGGAGTTTTTACTTAAAGCCAATATAGTCACCCGCTCCGCGCCACGGTTTGTTTGTGCAACATAGTCTTGATTAACGCTAAGTTGTTCATTTAAGTCACTTGTGAAGGTGCCAACCCGTAAATCCCAGCCATAACGCCCAAGGTAGATTTGCTGACGGGACGGCGGATGGAGTGCGTAAATGTATACTTCGCCTTTTTCAATCACGACGTCGAAAACAGACAGGGGCGAACATTGGTTCGTCAGATTTTGGCCACTTGCTAAATCAAACTGAAGGCCGTGCCACGGACAACGAAGGACGTTGCCAGAGATTTGCGAGTCCTTAAGATCGGCATTTTGATGCGGACAATATCGACTGTGTGCGATCCAATCGTTATCTGAAGTCCGTCTCACGACGATCTCTTCGCCATCGAACTCTATAAGCCGCTGTTCATTAAAAGCTATTTCCCAGTCGTGCCCAAGTCGCAATCTTTTCATGGCAGTTTATTAATCACCTATATTCCGATCAGAAACTTGTTGTCTATGATAAAGGCATCTTTTTCAGTATACGGCGACCCTATGAATCCAACCCCACCCAAACTCGACGCACTTGTAATCGCTCCGCACCCCGATGATGCGGAATTGGGTATGGGGGGAACGATTTTGCAAATGCTCGCTGCCGGTAAAAAAATCGGTGTTCTCGATCTTACCAGTGGGGAACCAACACCATATGGCTCTGTAGAAAAAAGGCTGGCGGAAACGGCCTTGTCTACAGAAATATTAGGGTTAACATGGCGCGGCAATTTGGGACTCCCGAACCGCACCCTTGTGCCAACTCTGGAAGCCCGAAAGGATCTTGCTAGTCTTCTTCGACTTTGCCAGCCAGCCGTTTTGTTTTCTCCGTTTTGGCAAGATGCCCATCCCGATCACGTAGCAGCGACACAACTCATCGAGGATGCGAGATTTTGGGCGAAATTATCAAAAACCGATATGCCTGGCACGCGGTTTCACCCGCAAAGAATCTACTATTACTATTGCGTTCACCTTAAACAAGTTATAGACCCAGCATTTGTGATCGACATTTCTGCACATTTCGAGCAAAAAATGGAGGCAGTACGCGCCTTCAAAAGTCAATTTATTGAAGGAAGGCCGATTACTGCCCCGACGTTTTTGGACGGTGTTATCACGAAATCGGAATATTGGGGACAGATGATTGGAGTTAGATATGGAGAACCTTTTCAAAGCAGGGAGCCCATCGGACTAACGTCGATGGAAACACTGATTTGACGAGCAATTTGTCCTCTACTAATTCTTTGAGACCTTAAAGACTCCTTTGTCTTTATCGGTTTTGTAGTTGGCGATAAACTCGTCGCCTTTATAGATGACATCATAATGATAGACTCCCAAGGCTCTTCCAAGATCCTGTTTGCCCTGTAATTTTGTGACACCGTCTTTTTGCGACACCACGTCTAGAGTGACATTAAACCTGAAAGGTACGAGCTTAAAGAATCGTCCAGTAAAACGTGCCTGAATTTTAGTCTCGTTGCTGACCGTGAATTTCGCTTTTAAAGGCCCTTCGTGTCCGGAAATGTCGCTTTTCCAGCTTCCGCTCCAATTACCTGTCAGATTCGTCAGTTCACCACCTTTTAGTTGAGCACTGCAGAACGCGACACTAAGGATAATTAAGAATACAAATGGAATTTTGCCTTTTGACATAACGCGTGATCTCCGGTTTAGTAGCGATTGTTTGCACTCAATCTCGATATAATACAATATCATAAATAGTTTACCAACCGGAACATTGGCAAACCTTGGGAACAACCGATTATGCAGCAAGTGAAGATTTTTAAGAGTATCGAGAGTGAAGTCTCCAACCTGGAAGAGACCATCAATACGTGGATCGCGGAAGAGAACGTAAACGTGACAAATATCTTTGGCAACATTGCTCCACAAAGTCCCTCTACGCCAGGTATGGGGAGTTTTTCATCTTCCGACGTGATCGTGGTTGTACTTTACGAAAAGTAGAATTAAGGCCGCTTAATATTCGCGTGATTAACCCCGAGTGTCCCAACGATGAAAATTGATCGTATTGAAATATTTCACGTAGCAATGCCGCTTATTTACCCGTGGAAGACTGCGTACGGAGAAGATGCTGAGATACATAGCGTTCTATGCAGAATGGACAGTGAGGGAATTAGCGCGTGGGGTGAAGCCGCACCTTTAGCAGCTCCTTGCTACAGTAGCGAGTGGGGTGGCGGAGTCTTCGAAGTTGTCAAGCAGTGGTTGGCGCCCACCATCATTGGCCAAACACTGAATTCCGGTATTGAACTACAGGACGCATTGTCGACCTACAAGGGGAATCCATTCGCGAAGGCAGTTTTGGATAACACTTGGTGGTCACTTCAATCGGCCATTGAGAACAAATCTCTTCAGGAATTGATCGGCGGATCCCGTTCTTGCGTACCTGTCGGCGCGGATTTCGGCATTATGGATTCGATCGATGATTTACTATGCTCAATTCAGGGTGCTGTCGCTCAAAATTTCAGACGAATTAAATTAAAATATAGGCCGGGCTGGGACGAGCCGATGCTCAAGGCCGTAAGAGAGAATTTTCCTGATGCCGTATTCCACATAGATTGCAATTCGGGTTACCGCATCAAAGACCACCAATGTTTTCAGCGACTCGACGCATATAACCTTGCAATGATTGAACAACCGCTGAATCACGATGATCTTCTTGATCACTCTGAATTAGCTAAACAAATTAAAACACCTATTTGTCTGGACGAGTCCATTTCAAGCAAAGCGTTGGCCGCACAGGCGATCGCGCTGAGGGCGTGCGGTTATATAAATATCAAACCAGGAAGAGTAGGGGGCATAACGAACGCGATAGCCATACATGACCTGTGCCAAGTAGCCGAAATACCATGCTGGGTTGGGGGGATGCTCGAAAGTGCAACAGGAAGCGCAATCTGTGCAGCGTTGGCCACCCTTCCTAACTTCCTTTATCCGGCGGACATTTTCCCAAGTGAGCGATATTACAGATGCGATCTTAGTGACGATCCGATTACGCTAGCACGGGATGAGCAAGGAAAACCCGCAATCCACCCGCCGGCCACGATTCCATCACCGAACCTAAATCGTCTGAAGCAATGGACAATCCAATCTGCGTTGTTTCGTGCCTAGTTATGGGCGATCGTTTTGGATTTCAGCCTCATGTCGCCCACTAAACGGATACGCATCATCTTGAAAGCCGAAACCGCTATGTTCACCAGGGGGGACCAAAGAGTCTACAAATTCTTCATCTTCGGGAGTTAAAACATAATCTAAGGCTGCGATATTGTCTTCAAACTGCGCAATCGTTTTAGGGCCGATAATCACAGACGACACGATGGGATTTGCGAGTGCCCAGGCCAATGCAAATTGGCTGGTTTTCACTCCTTTAGTTTCGCAGTAATCATTGAGTTTTTCACCTACAAGAATGCTGGCGTCTCGTAGCTCCGCTTGTATCATACGACGGTCGCCCCGAGCGGCACGACTGCCTTCTGGGTACTCCTGACCAACTTTATATTTTCCGGTAAGAATACCTCGGGCAAGCGGGCTATAGCATACAACCCCTAATTGATGTTCGCGGCATAAAGGAAAGAGTTCAACCTCGACGTCACGGTTAACAATATTATAAAGAGGCTGGACGCAAGCAAAACGGTTGAGATTGTACTGCTCGCTTTTCCACAATGATTCGCAAACTCTCCACGCACGGAAATTGGAACATGCGATATAGCGCACTTTTCCACTCTTCACCATATCGTCCATCGCACGAAGCGTTTCTTCGATGGGGACCTTGTAGTCGGGGGTATGAGTGTAATATATATCAATGTGATCTAAATCCAGTCTCTTTAGACTTTCATCCAATTCGTTCATCAAATGGTAACGGCTCGCCCCCTGTTGGTTAGGACCGTCTCCCATTTTTTGCCGCCCTTTGGTAGCTAGTACTAGTTGGTCTCGGAAGCCCTTGACTCCCTTACCGACAACCTCTTCAGACGCGCCTAGGCTGTACATATTAGCGGTATCAACAAAATTGACACCTAAGTCAAAGGCATGGTGCATAATTCGTATCGAATCGGCTTCACTAGTTTGACCACCAAACATCATGGTGCCCAAACACACGCTAGAAACTTTAACACCCGTATTGCCAAGAAAGCGATATTCCATTGTTTTCCAATTCTTGATTTGAGTTTACTAAATTTGTATTAAGGTTTTACTGCAGACAACACGAATTTGGGAGTTAAGGCATCGAATCGAAGACTCTCCAATTGATAATTTCCTCTCGACACGTTGATCATCAGAATGTTGACATCGCCTGTCGCCTGCCGCATCACAGCCTGAACAGCCTGTAAATTTTCAATGCTTGCCATATCGACTACGATCCGCCCACCTGACTTTAGCCGACCGATAGCCTGTTCAACGATGGTCGCGGCTTGTCTGCCAGTGCCGCCTACAAATATCGCATCTGGAATAGGCAAGTCTTCCCAAGCCTCCGGTGCCCGCCCAAGAACCGGCGTAACATTGTGCAGGCGGAACCGATCGGCGTTTTGCCGAATTAATTCGAAGTCATCCGTATCCATTTCAACAGCAAATACATGTCCCTCTGGAGCTAATTGAGCCGCTTCCAATGCCACACTGCCGCTTCCAGCACCGATGTCCCAAACAATGCTGGTGGGGCCTAAATCAAGCTCTGCAAGAGCGATTACCCTAGTTTCTGAATTAGTCAGCAAGCCCCTTTTGGGTTTGCTTTGCAAGAAGAGATCGTCAGGATTACCGAAAATCCTCCGGCCTTCCATTTGTCGCGGCCTATCCGGGACGTCTGGTTTACGAACCA
>PBCP01000114.1 GCA_002717145.1 Planctomycetaceae bacterium
AACGGTGAGGTAAGAGCTCACCAGCATATCAGGAGACTGGTATGGCTAGGTAAACCCCATTGGAAGCAAAGCCGAGCAGGAAAGATGATGGTTCGCCATCGGGGAGTCGCTCGCTCTCCTTGATTTCCGGGTAGGCTGCTTGAGATGGCAAGCAATTGTCGTCCTAGATGAATGGCCATCGTCACTTCGGTGATTACAGAACCCGGCTTATGGTCCACCTCAGTCCTCTTTTTAGTTTGTCTGACCTGCTATTCAGGAAGTGTTATTTTAATGACAGGCACTGATAAAACCGAAATTGAACAGTCGATTCAAATGGAGCAAAAAGCATCCGTCGCACAACAAACCGAACGCTATATGCCCAGCTGGGTAATCATCCTAGCTGTTTTGGCTGCAGGTGTTGTTTATCTGTTCCAACGAGGAACGCCTGTCGACCAGGCAATGTCTAACGCTGTTACGGTACTTGCCGTTGGTGTGGTTTTGGCTAGTTATGGAGTCTGGTTTCTATGGCGAGGGCCGGCCGGGGCTGGATTAAAACGATTGGTTTTGTGGGGGAGCGTGATTGGATTGGTGAGCTTCTTTAGTTTGATAAGAATCACTGGAGTGACCGGGCAACTCATGTTTGACTGGGACTGGCGATGGGAAGGGCTGGCCGATGAGAACCTGACTGGCGTAAACGCGGAAATTAAAACAGGTCAGGTTGACTTGAAGTCGCTGGGTGATCGGTTGGATTATCCAGGATTTCTAGGCAAAGATCGGCATCCTTATGTGCAGGCTGACTGGCTCGCTGAGCCGAATGCGGATAACGTCATTGAACTATGGAGGCGTGATATTGGGGCAGGTTGGTCGGGGTTTGCCGCAGTCGCCGGCTTTGGTGTCACGATGGAGCAACGAGGTCCGGACGAGATTGTAAGTTGTTATCATCTGGAATCCGGAGAAATTCGCTGGGCACATACAAGGGAGTTTAGGCATTCGACGATTTTAGGAGGAATCGGGCCCCGAGCGACACCAACGATTTATAAGGGGGATGTTTATGCCTTAAGTGCGGGGGGGATACTGCTTTGTCTAGCTGGTAAGACAGGTGAGCAAAAATGGGAGCAGAATGTCCTGGCGCACGTGAATTCATCTGTGGAAGAAGATTCATCGGTCGTTAGTTGGGGACGCAGTACATCACCTCTGATTGTGGATAATCTGGTGGTTGTTCCGGCTGGTGGCCCGAAGGGTGGCCCGTTTGTGAGCCTGTTGGCATTTAATAGAAGTGATGGGGAGTTGGTTTGGAAAGGTGGGCGGGAGCAGGTTAGTTTCTCCTCGCCAACGTTGATGACGATTAATGGGAATCGACAGGTGGTTGTGGTCAATGAAAGTTCGGTAGCTGGGCATGATGTGAAGACTGGCAAGCAGGTTTGGAAACAACCCTGGGCGGGGTCCAGTACAAGTAGCGCATGTACTTCACAGCCCTATTTGGTCGGCGAGAATAGTGTGTTTATATCGAAGGGGTACGGTCAGGGGGCGATGCTGTTTGCTGTAGACAATACGAAGACGTCTGTTATCTGGGAAAATCCAGCGGTGGCACGCACTAAATACACCAATGCAGCGTTGGTAGATGGCAGGATTTATAGTTTGTCTGATGGGATTCTCGAGTGCGCCGACTTAGGAACAGGGGATCGGATTTGGAAAAAGGGCCGTTTTAACCACGGGCAACTCCTGGTGGTTGGAGAATTGATTCTAGTTCAGTCTGAAGAAGGAGGCCTGCACTTTATCAAACCACTTGAACGTGGTTTTGATACGGTCTTTCAGCTAGAGGCATTGAAGGATCGTTGCTGGGCTACCATGACACTTTATAACGACAAACTGATTTTGAGAAACTCAGAGCAAGTTGTGTGTTATCAGCTTCCTGTAAAACGCTAGTTAAACGTTTATTTGACCAGCTCTTTATCAATGATTTGTAAGAGCTTTGAAATGCAAAGCTTGTTCATGCTGGTGTTGAGTTCATTCGCTTCCTGCATCAGCGATATATGGAGGCTTTCAGGTAACCGAACTGTAATCATCTTGGTTTTTTCCCTGTCGGGAAGATTTCGTTTTTGAGGGCGACTACGCATTTCAGCCAATATGTGCTGGATTTCCACATATTCTGGGGTTGTTTCGAACTGCCGACGCTGCTGGGACGTCGGGAATAACTGGTAGATTAGCCCATCGACTCCCATCACCTGCTTAAAAAAGATCTCCCAGTCTCTCACATCCCTTGATAGTCGAAGGGCCTGAGTCACAGCCTCACGGCGTTGATCTAGACTGACTGAGGTAGACGCACCTGACTGAGAATCCCATTCTTGTGAATAATCGACAAGTTCCTGCCGATTCCCAGTCGATGGCGATGATGGTATGTGCGGCTCGTTATAGTACCTCGGACGTGGTTTTAAAGATTGATTACGATGTCGTTTATCTTTAAATGCTGCTTTGGACATGTTCTCCCCCCCAAGATTATTTATCCGTGCTTCGTTCGCTAACCAACGCGAACTCCCGCTGTTACAGTTATTCGAAAGATTCCGCCTGTTACCAAGGAAATGATTGTTTCGCCGCCAAGGCATCACCGTAAATCCTTTTGCTGCAGTAGCTTACGAGCTAAGTCATGGTTGTGTCTGTTTTCTGGGCAGGATTGCCGGTGCCAACAACAGGCTTTGCCTGCTTAATCTCTAGGCAGGTGACTTTGTCGCATATACCAAGTGTCCTGTTTGTTCTTTATGCACTGGAATCGTCCTGATTTTTCAGGAACATTAGGAAAATGCTAGCGTGTTAGCGGACTAGGAGGTGTTTGGGGGATGGGGCGGCGCAAAAAAAGCCCGTGGCTTGGTTAAAAACCACGGGCAGTGTAAAGCTGTAAAATCAGAATGGAAGTTATGCGGACTCGCTAAGTTCGTTACGAACTTTCAGGAGGAGTTGCTTAGTAAGTTTGATTCCTTCCATTTCAGGTTTTTCACGTCCTTCGTATTCGATTCCGACAAAACCGTTGTAACCGTGGCTGAGTACGATCTTCATCATTTTGGTGTAATCGGTCTTCGTTTCATTGCCGTTTTCGTCAAAATTGTGGATTTTGGCGCTGACTGCTTTCGCAAACGGCATGGTTTCTTCAACACCTTTGTAGCGGTCATAGTCGTGGAAGTTGCCGAAATCTGGCAGCGTACCACAGTTTTTCATATTAACTTTCTTCATGACGGCCGCCAGCCATCCACCGTTGGAAGACAAACCACCATGGTTTTCGACGATTACATTCATTTGGTGTTTGGCTGCAAATTCACTAATGCGGCTTAAGCCATCAGCAGCCAGTTCGAGTTGTTCGTTGTACTCGCCGGCCGAGGCTGCATTGACTCGAATACTGTGACCGCCCAGGAATTTTGCAGCAAGAACCCATTTGTAGTGATTTTCTACTGCCTGGGTTCGCTTGGCGTTGTCTGGATCACCCAAGCGGCCTTCTCCATCGCACATAATCAGATTTGTTTTTACGCCATGATCATCAGCACGCTTCTTGAGATCTTTCAAGTAGTCCATGTTCTCAGCTTTGTCTTTGAAAAACTGGTTGACGTATTCAATGCAGCTAATGTTGAATTCCTCTTTGGTTACTCTGGCAAAATCTTCATTCTTGATTTTTCCTCCGCGGATTGCGCGGTGCAACGACCATTGAGCCAGCGACAGTTTAAATAGTCGCTTCTTTTTCTTTTTCTCATCAGCCAGAGCAGGTATGGTGGTGGTGGCAACGGCAGCAGCTGTTGCCGACTTTAGAAAGTCACGTCTTGACGGTTGCATATGCATGTCCATGGAGTTGATTCCTTATTCTTATATAATCTCTATGCCCCACTTATCTTCAGAGGCATAGTCAAAGGTATACCAGTAACGCTCACTAACAACGAGTGGCTTAACTAGCTTAGTATAATTCGAGGTGTTAGACTGGGCAATTATGTATGACGTCTCGCACAAATCACCCCAGCGTATTCAGGCTAGAAAACTATTGAGGGAATTTTGTTGATGACTGGAGCGGCCAACAAAGCAGAGGAAATTTTTCGTAGCTTAGATCGGGAGCTATGGGTTGTCACATCTGCTACTCAAAACGATCGTGGAGGGTTATTGGCGACTTGGGTATCGCAAGCTTCGTTAAATCCTCAAAAGCCTGTCATTCTGGTGGGGTTGGCTCCGAATCACCATACGACTCGGCTTGTACGTGAATCTGGTAAGTTGGCAGTGCACTTATTAGATACGGATCAAGCAGATGTTGCTTGGAATTTTTGTCGCGATTCAGGTAAACAACGCGATAAGCTGGCCAACATCGATCTTTCCAGCCACACAGCTTACGCTCCGATCCTGGCAAGGTGTCACAGTTTTTTATTAGGTCGGGTATTTGCTTGTGTCGAAACTGGGGAACGTTCTTATTTCTGGGCAGATATTCTTGAAGCAGAAAAGTTTAGTCAGTCTGCACCGTTATGTGAGAGGCAATTCCTGCAGGGGTGTGATGATGAACAAATCCGTACTCTGAAAGCCGATAAGCAAGGGGATATTGCCTTGCAAACCAAGTTAGAGGAAGAATTTCGCGAGTCTATACCAGAATGGTTACGCTTACATTAATAATGTCTTGAATCCGAATATTGCCCTCATAGGTTCCTATCGCGCGTTGAGATATAATCACCCATAGTGACTGAAATCAGTGCAAACAGGAGTTTAAATCCAACGTGCAGGATCTTGAACGTAAGCAAAGTCTAGCAAAGGAAAAGGCTGTGCTTGCGCGCGTTATTACCCACGACGAAGTCATCGATGTGGATGAAGATCCATTGGAAGAGTGTGAACGCTTAGCTTCCACTGCCGGCACGGTGATCAAGACTGGGATTGTGCAACGCCGTCACGCCATGCATGCAGCGACGGCATTCGGGAAAGGAAAAGTCGAAGAACTTGCTGCAATGGTCGAACACCACAGCGCAGAGGTTGTCATCTTTGATAATGATTTGAGCCCTGCCCAAACTAGAAATTTGGAAAAGGCGGTTAAGGCCAAAGTGATCGATCGTACTGAATTGATCCTCGATATCTTTGCTTCTAATGCTCAAACTCTGGAGTCCCGCCTAGCCGTGGAACTTGCTCAGCTTGAATACTCGTTGCCGCGTTTAAAGCGAATGTGGACTCACCTGGACCGAGTGAAAATGGGGGTTGGAATGAGAGGCCCGGGGGAGAAACAGCTGGAAGTAGACCGGCGACTTGTTGAGAAACGGATAAGTGATCTGCGAAAAGAGCTCAAGGTCATTGAAAAACGGAAAGAGCGGCTGGTGGCTTCGCGCAGGGACGTCATGACAGTATCACTGGTAGGTTACACAAACGCCGGCAAGTCTACACTAATGAATGCTTTGACCGATGCTAAAGTTCTTGCCGAAGACAAGTTGTTTGCCACACTGGATACCCGTACGCGTCGCTGGCACTTGCCAAACTGGGGTCCGGTGCTTTTAAGTGATACGGTAGGGTTTATCAAGAATCTACCTCACAGATTAATTGCTTCCTTTAAGGCCACTCTGGAGGAGGCCCATCAGGCTGATCTTTTATTGCACATTGCGGATGGATCGAATCCTGCCGTTTATCAGCAGATACGTTCTGTCTATGAGGTGTTAGAGGAAATCGGGATCGAAGAGAAAGATACTTTACTGGTTATCAATAAAGTTGATCAGGTAGCCGATTCGCATCAGCTCGATCTGATTCTCAATCGTTATCCGAATGCAGTTTCAATTAGCGCGGTAACTCGCGAGGGATTTCAAGGGTTAGCAATGGCGGTTAGTGACGCGCTGAGTCGTTCCTTCCTGGATTTAATGGTGGAAACCGGGGTTGAAAATGGAAGATTAATGGCATTTATTGCAGCCCGAGGTGAGATCCTTTCGACACGTTATTCAGAAACCAATGTTGTTATTCACTGTCGATTACCTGAGAAGTATGCCGGTCAGATTGATCGCAATCAGGCCACAGTCACACCACGTGATGAGTTCATGACAGAATGTGAATCAGTGTCTCCTCCGGTGGAGTAAGGAATTCGGCATGGGCTTTCGGAAACTTAATAATCAAAAAATCGTTCTAACAGGCGCGTCCAGTGGTATCGGACGTTCGATGGCGGCTCAGTTGGTTCGGCAGGGAAATCATGTACTCGCAGTTGCTCGTCGAGAGAATCGCCTTGCTGCCTTGCAAAGTGAACTGGAGACAGCGTCAGGTTCGCTTTCGTATCTTGCTGTCGATGTAACTTCTGCAGGCGACAGAAATCTTGTATCAGACTGGGTAGTCCAAAATTGGGACGGTGAACTGGATGTTCTGATAAACAATGCCGGGATTGGAAGTATTGGGCCATTTTCCGAATCTGACGAGTCGACATTGCGAAACGTGATGGAGGTGAATTTCTTCGCTGCCGTTGAATTGATTCGAGATTCACTCAGGCATCTGCGGCAAAGCAAATCACCTGTCGTCTGTAATATTGCCTCGGTCCTGGGGCATACTGCAATGCCATCTAAAAGTGAGTACTGTGCCAGTAAGTTTGCGATGCATGGATTCTCCGATGCTTTGCGAATTGAACTTAAGGGCGAAGGAGTCGACGTTGTGTTGGTCAGTCCAAGCACAACTCGTAGTGAATTTTTTGAGTCGGTTTTGTCCGGTGCGAGTCAGCAGGACAAAGGGATGTCTGCAGACATAGTGGGAGCGTTAGCAATCCGTGCTATCGAAAAACGTAAGCGTGAGGTCCTGTTGTCCTGGGGGGGGAAATGCCTGGTATTGGCAGACCGAATACTTCCCGGGGTAGTAAGTAAACTACTAATTCGATGGTATCGCCGCCAATGCCGAGCAGTCACCGGGATAGAAGGGTAATTTAGTGGAGCAGGAAATCTGGAGACAGGAGTATCCTTTTGATTCACAGTGGCATTCATTGGACGATGGCTACCGAATGCACTATGTGGAGCAAGGAGACGGTGAGCCGGTTTTGATGGTGCATGGCAATCCAACCTGGTCTTTTTATTATCGCCATCTGGTTCAGGCACTATCATCTAGCCATCGCGCGATCGCGATAGATCACATTGGGTGTGGTTTGAGTGATAAACCTCAGAGTTACGACTATAACCTCCGTCATCATACAACGAATCTGTTGTCTCTTATTGAGTCACTCGATTTATCCGGGATCCACTTGGTTGTTCACGATTGGGGCGGTGCCATTGGTCTTGGCGCGGCATCACAAATTGCTGAACGCATCCGGAGCTTAACGATTCTTAACACCGGGGCATTCCCACCGCCATACATTCCATGGCGAATTTACTCATTACGGACTCCTCTACTTGGCACGTTCGCAATTCGTGGGTTGAATCTGTTTGCCGGGCCAGCAGTCACGATGGCGATGAACCGGAATCGTCTTTCTGAAGTCGCAAAGTCAGGACTTCTCGCTCCCTATAATAATTGGCGCAACCGAGTCGCAGTAAACGGATTTGTAAAGGATATCCCGTTTTCAAAACAGCACCGGAGCCGTCAGGATTTACAGAATGTTCAAGCGGGGCTCGAGAAATTGGCAGAGAAACCTACACAGCTCATTTGGGGAATGAAGGACTGGTGTTTTAATGCGACCTGCCTGGCAAAGTTTAAAGAGCACTTTCCCGCCTCAGCCAGTCTCGAAATCGATGATGCCGGCCATTATGTTTTAGAGGATGCCAGAGAAGAAGTAGTTGCTTCCGTACAGTCATTTTTGAGGCAACAGGCATGAGCTATGAATCCCTTTCGATGGGGCAGAAGGTGACACTGGCCTGTATGCTTGAAGTGTCGGCTCCAAAGCCGGGAAATGTGCATCGCGGCGCGGACTTTGACGACCTCAGTTTTTATGATTTTATCCAAAGCGCCGCAGTGATAGGTCCTGTTTTTGAGCAGCACGAGCAACTTGGATTAGGTGAGTTGATACTCGCTGCTGTTGAAGCAACCAGAAGCGTAGTGTCAACCAATACGAATCTGGGACTGATCTTGTTGATGGCACCGTTAGCGAAAGCATCGACTCTCGATCAGGCAGGCATACAGGCAGTTCTCAGTAATCTCAATTCGGATGATGCAGATTTGACTTACCAGGCCATTGCCAAGGCAAATGCGGGTGGCTTGGGGGAGGTCGAAGGAATGGATGTGCGAGGACAGGCGCCCGATTCATTGCTGGAGGCTATGAACTGTGCCAAAGAGCGTGATTTCATTGCGGCTCAATACACAAATCAATTTGATGATGTCCTGTCTGTTGCTGCTCCCAAACTGCGGCATTCTCAGGACTTAGGATTAACTCAGCCCAATGCAATTGTTCGGACTCACGTCGAGTTGATGAGTCTTTATCCGGACAGTTTGATTGCTCGGAAATGTGGGATCGAAGTCGCAAACGAGTCGGCCTCACGAGCGGCGGCAGTTCTTGCCCAGGCGTCGAGTGGCCAGGAGGCGTATGTGGCGGCACTATCAGATTTGGATTTTTGGTTGCGGACAGATGGTCACCGAAGAAATCCCGGCACTACGGCGGATATCATCGGAGCTTCAATTCTTGTAGGCTTAATAGAAGGGTGGTTAGAACCACCAATTCATCATCAGGTATAAGGCAAAGACCATGGCAAAGAGTTATCGAGTGAAGCTGGAGAAGGAGCATTTGATTTTTAGTGCCGCACACTTCATTACCTTTGCGGGTAATATTTGCGAACGTATTCACGGACATAACTATCGCGTTTATGCCGAAGTTCAGGCTTCGTTGGACGAAAACCAGTACGTCATAGACTTTATAGCACTGCGTGACACGTTGAAAGAAATTACAGCATCTTTGGATCATCACGTATTGTTGCCCACGACTCATGAGCTGATTCAAGTGACGGCCGATGAGAAAGAGGTGTTGGTGAAATTCGAGGACCGACGCTGGGTTTTCCCGTTAGACGACTGCGTCTTACTACCTGTTTCCAATACGACGGCAGAATTGATCGCTGATTTCATTGCAACCGAATTACTAAGACGATTGGCCGATCAAGGGATCCACCAAATTGAAATGCTTGAAATTGGTGTAGACGAAAACGAAGGCCAGTGGGGTGTCGTGACACGTACAGCCGAAGATTTGATGAGTAGCTGACTTTGAGGTGACGGTTTGGCCGTACATGTGATGGAAAAATGCGCCGTACAAGGTAGAATTTGCTGCTATGGCTAAGACACCAATGATGCAGCAGTATGATGAAGCCAAAGCAGTCGCTGGCGATGCTTTGTTACTATTTCGAATGGGAGATTTTTATGAACTCTTCCATGAAGATGCTCGTATTGCCTCGCGTGAACTCGGTTTGTCTCTTACCAGTCGGGATAAAGGTGAGAATCCGATTCCCATGGCAGGGTTTCCTCATCATCAGCTTGAACCGTATCTAAGCAGATTAATTCATGCCGGATTCAGGGCTGCTGTGTGCGAACAGGTTCAGGACCCTAAAGAAGCAAAAGGGCTGGTGAAACGGGAAATTGCCAGGATTGTTTCGCCGGGGACACTCACGGACGATGCCATGCTGGATCCCCGTGAAAGCAATTATCTTTTGGCCCTTGTGGAAGATGCTGAGCAGGGGGCACCTAAAGACAAGCTAATAGAAGATCCCGGTGACCAGCGAGTTGGATTTGCCTGGGCCGATTTATCGACAGGACGGTTTCTGGCCTCTGTCTTCCGAAAGTCAGAACTTGCCGATCAGCTTGTGAGGATCGGACCTGCTGAAGTTCTGGTGGATGAAGAAGCGGACTGCGTGCCGGATTATTTGGCAGATCAGTTTATGCTGACTCGCAGACCAGCCTGGGCCTTTGGTCTCGACAGCGCAAAAAATGCACTTTCAAAACAATTTGAAACTAAACATCTCGACGGTTTTGGCTTTACCGATGAAGATAATCCGGCCGTTCGTGCGGCTGGTGCTCTGCTGGATTACCTCGTGGAAACGCAAAAGAGCTCGCTTGACCATTTTCAAAGCCTGCTGCCCTATCGCACGGGAAGCACTCTGGAAATTGATGAGGCAACCCGGCGCAGCCTGGAAATTACCAGGACTTTACGTGATGGTCGACGTGATGGATCATTGCTTTCGGTGATTGATCGAACGGTTACCGCTATGGGGTCCCGCTTGCTTGCTGACTGGATTTCTAACCCGCTGACCGATAAGCAGGATATTGAAAGTCGTCACGACAGTGTTGAAGAACTGTCGAAAGAAAATACCTTGCGAGATAAATTACGTGAGAAGCTTCGAGATGTCTATGATGTGGAACGGCTGTTGGCACGCGTTTCTACCGGTCGGGCTAGTCCTCGTGATCTAGCTCACATTGGTCGGACTTTACGTCAGCTTCCGCCGGTAAAAGACGCAGTCCGGAACCGCCGAAGCACCTTGTTGCAACTTGCCTTTGATTCAATCGACCTATGTCCTGAATTATGTGAAAGTCTTGAAGCCGCTCTGGTCGACGATTGCCCATTACTTGCGCGTGACGGAGGTATTATTCGTGATGGGTATCACAAAGAATTAGATGAATTACGAAAGCTGGCTGCAGGTGGTAAACAGTGGATTGCTGAATATCAGGCCAGAGAAGCAGAACGCATTGGAGTGACCAATCTAAAAGTTGGTTTTAATAAAGTGTTTGGCTACTATCTGGAGCTTAGTAATTCCAATAAAGATAAAGCTCCTGAAGAATACATTCGTAAACAAACTTTGAAAAATGCCGAACGTTACATTACACCGGAATTGAAGGAATACGAAGAAGAAGTTCTAAGTAGCGATGACAAAGTCAAGGCACTCGAATACGAATTGTTCATTGAGTTGCGCAGTCAGGTGCATGAGGCCCAGACACGGTTGAAACGTACGGCAGATCAACTTGCTGCGTTGGACGTCTTGCAGTCATTAGCAGAACTGGCGGTAATCAGGGGATACTGCAGGCCCGTGATGGACGAACAGCCTATTCTTGAGATCAGAGAAGGGCGGCACCCGGTGCTGGATATTACTGAGCCCGATGGAACCTTTGTGCCCAATGACACAATCGCTGACCATCGCGACAAAAACCTACTGCTGATTACGGGCCCTAATATGGCCGGGAAAAGTACTTATATCCGACAGGTTGCTTTGATAACCCTGTTAGCCCAGGTTGGAAGCTTTGTGCCAGCTACGTCAGCGATTGTAGGTATTGCAGATCGTATTTTTGCCAGAGTGGGAGCAAGTGACGAACTGTCGCGTGGTCAGTCGACATTCATGGTCGAGATGACAGAGACGGCACGAATTTTAAATACGGCGACTCGGCGCAGCCTGATTATCCTCGATGAAATCGGACGGGGAACGAGTACCTATGACGGAGTGTCGTTGGCGTGGTCGATAGTTGAGTTTATCCATGAACGTTTGCAGGCAAGAACTCTTTTTGCCACACACTACCACGAGCTCACTGACCTTTCCAAAACTCTCGGACGCCTTGCAAATCTAAATGTCTCCGTGAAGGAATGGGAAGATAATGTCGTCTTTCTACACAAGATTGTCGAAGGTTCAGCAGATAAAAGCTATGGAATTCATGTTGCTAAACTGGCCGGTGTGCCTCGTTCGGTCAATGAACGTGCGACAGAGATTCTTGGTCAGTTGGAAGCATCTCATGGCGGAGAGGGGATCTCACTTGCGAGTTCGTCGAAGGTAAATGAGATGCAGATGTCGCTGTTTGGTGGACAGGATCACCCCCTGCTGGAAGATATCAGGGAAACAGATCTCCATAGCCTTACTCCTCTGGAAGCCATGATGTTAATTCAGAAATGGCAAAATAGCTTGAAGGGGGATGGGTAATCTAAAGCGTTACAGTTGCCAACGCTGCCCAGACTGTCGTCCAGGTCAAACATCCAACCAAAACCCATCTGTAACTGAATTGAGGCTTGTTGGTTGTGATGTTTTGTAATCCTATCCCTGCATAAGCCATTACCATCGGTACCAGTGGTAGAGTGAATCGTTCGCCAGCCGCAATCGGTATGTACCAGGCGAATACCAAAATGCTGGCAGCGATAGTTCCTAAAATAAATATTTGCATTGGTCTCTCGAGATGGATCAGTGTTAGTAGTAGGAGCAGCATAATAGGGATTCCGGCCAACACTCGGCCTTCACCGATCGGGCTGGGGCCGAGCGAGCGAACGAAGATAAATGATTCCCAGCCAACTCCTCGAATCTCGCGTTGAAGTAGATCTGCTGTAGTGTGACGGCTCAGGAAATCGCGGCGTATTTGATCCAGCGTGTCGGAGGCTGCCAGCTTGGCCTGAATCTGTGGATCGTCTGGAAATTCGTCCATGTATAGGAAATACGTATTCACATTGAATGTTGGAGAATCATAAACCAACGTATTGCGAATTAAAAGCGGATGGGCAATCAGTAACCAACCACTGACTGCAAAAATAGTTGCCACCAGCGAAGCTTTCAGCTTCTGGAGGTGTGATGTGTTATCGCGGCGTTGTAGACCGCTGGTAAAAGACGTTAACACTAATACAACAAAAAATAGCAATCCCGTGCCTTTGGTCATATAAGCCATTCCCAGACATGCACCGCTAACTAACCAAAAAGCATAGGCTTGCTTTTTGCCGCGATTAACTAAGGCAAGATTTAGGGCGACCCAGGCTGCCGACACGAACAATGTGAGCCAGGCTTCACAAGTTGCCAGGCCTGAAAAATATCCGAAAGTATGATTGGTGGCTAACAACGTTGCTGTGATGGCAGCTGCTTGCCATGAGTGACTTTTTATCAGATACACGACTACCATGAGCATGGTCAGTGTGGTGGCGATTAAGCTAAGCCTCTTTCCGGATTCCAGATCAGGAGAAAGAGAAAGGAGGCCAATGTAGAAGGGATGTTGATTTGCCTGAGTGTATTCGCCTGAATATAAATCTGCGAGGAGTTGGCCTGGCCCCCCGTCTTGCTGCGTTTGCTTAGCAAATCGAAGAAATGCGGCCGGATCACTGTGGGAGTCATCCGTAAGAATGGCGTGATAAGAAAAGGTAATGAAGGCAAACCCTACACCTGCGGCAATAATAGTTAGAAGCGTAAATGCTGAAAACGACCGGAATTGTTTTTCTTCCGGTTGGCCTAATTGATAAAGGTACTGCTGCGTTTTACTTAGTTTTTCGGTGGGTTGCACGGAGAGATAGATCGAGACGGCCAGCAATAATATACTCGAGATGCCCATCAGGACAGCCAGTGGACGGTCCCAGATTTCAACCCAATTGAAGTGGCTCCCAAGCGTGTACAATGCCAACACGCAGGCTGTCGCCAGAGTGACACAGATGAATCGAAGGGTTTGGGAAGATCTCATTTCAGTATTTGTAGTAGATTGCTGTAGTGATCAGTCCAGGGAGAAATCTGTTTGATGTTTTCCGGTTTCGTAGCAGTTGACTGTTGGTCAAGTTTTGAGATGAATTCAGGGGCTTTGGACAAAATCGCCCAGCGTGCATCATAGGTATCGACCGTTTCTTTGGAGTCGATAATACGGAGCGAAAGTTGGTGATGCTGTGCGATTCCGTTTAAAACGGGTACCAGGTCCAGATGTTGATTACTAATGTGTACACAGATTACACCGTTCGTATTTAGACGATTGAGGTACAATTCAAAGGCTTCCAGAGTCAGTAGATGAACGGGGATTGCATCACTGCTAAAGGCATCAAGAATCAATAGATCAATCGATTGAGTTGGCTGGGATTGAATTCCCATTCGTCCGTCGGCGGCGATTGTCTCCACATCGGTGGAACATAGAGTTAGATAGCGGAAGGAGGTGCGGGCTAACTCAATGACTTTGGGGTTGATTTCGTAAAAACGAATTTTGTCACCCTGACGGGCGTAAACGCTTAACGTCCCGGTCCCAAGCCCAACAGCTGTGATTTCCAGATCCACCTTTTCGTCTAGTAATCCAAACACCTGGCCAATGCCGGATTTGCGCCCGTAGTAGGTAGTGGGTTTTAATGCTACTGAATCGTCGATAATTTGTGTGCCATGTACGACTCGGCCGTGACGTAATTGCAAGTGGTTGTCAGTTGATTCCAGATGATTTGTAGTGCGGCTAACTTGTAGCGTGCCGTAGAAATTTCGAGTTGCGATCTCAGCGCGATGTTGAGTCATTTTCCATTGGCTGAGAACGACGAGACCGAAAGCCAGCCCAACAGGAATGACGACCGATAATTGAAGGAGTCCATTTTTATCCAAAACCTGCTTCACCAGGACTAAGCCAGCCAGCGAGAAGGCAGCGATTAGTCCCAGATGGTATTCGTGATACTGTGAGAAGACTACCGGACAAATCACGGATACCAAAAAGCCTCCTAATGCGCCGCCGATCGATATGCAGAGATAATACAGCGTAAGATGTTGTTTGTCGGGACGAATGCGAAATAGCTCGCCGTGACAGGTCATACATGCAAAAAAGAAAGCAAGGGCCATGAGAATTGTGTAGGCGACCACATTCTCGGCAATGCCCTGGAATAAAAGGAAGCCAAGATAACCGTCAACAGTTTCCCGAATGTAGTAAAGACTCAGTAGCAAAATTGCCGCAGCTGTTCCCAATGCGTAACTACGGCGGAAATACCACTTGGGATTATCAAATGTAATGACGAAACTGATCAGGTAGATGGCCAATGGCATAATCCAAAGAAATGGAATGACGGCAATGTCCTGTGTCAACTGGTCCGTTACGGCAAGCAGCAGGATCGATGCAAGGGCTGCTAAGGCAGCCCATTTCCCCATTTGCTTTGTAGTGGGAGGGCCTTCGACTGTAGGTTGTGGTTTGTCATTTTCAGTCTCGTGTGCCAGTCCCTGTTTCGTGCATCGCCAACCAAGAATGCTGATGGCTAGGGCAAAGCAAACGTATCCAACTGACCATACTCCACCTTGAGTTGGGATGTCGAGATAAACTTCCATGAGAAACGGGTAAGTGATCAGAGCGGTTAATGAACCGATATTGGAAAGCGAATAGAGCCGGTACGGAGTACTTTGCCCCTGAGTAAGACCGAACCAGTTTTGCACGAGTGGTCCCGTTGTTGACAAGACAAAATAGGGCAGGCCAACCGTCACAAATAAAAGGAACAAAATGGTGCTGACTGGCTGAGTTGATGCAGCGGACGCTTCCGGGGCCGAGAAAGACAGAGGGAGAAAAATACAGGCACTCAACACCAGTATGCAATGTATTCTAAATTGTCGATGGATCGGCCAGCGACTGAGTAAATGGGCATAGCAATAACCAGCGACAAGGATTGTCTGGAAGAAGAGCATGCTGGTGGTCCAAACACTTGAAGCACCGCCAAACCAAGCCAGAATTGCTTTACTTGCCATCGGTTGTACCTGAAACAGCAACAGCGCACTAATGACTACAGTGGTAGCTGACCAGCGTTGGATGGATTTATTTGCTTCAGTCATGAGAAAAATTGTTTGATGTGCGGAGGCAAAGGGTTTGTGGCGAAAATCACCTTGCATTGACGGATTAGACACATACCTATACCAGATATCGGCCAGCTTACACCCTGCTCTTCACGGGTTTAGGGACGCTGGAATCCGGATAGGGTGTATTGTGTTACGACTGAGCGTGAAGAGTAATTAAGGCACCTTTAAAGGCTGGGGTGCGCGACTGTGGATCGGTCGTACGGGGGACCAGAACATTTGCCTCAGGGAAGTACATCAGTACATTTCCTTCCCGGATGTCTTCATAACAGTGGATATGAATGTTGCTTAACTCACCCACCGAGCTTTTGACGGTAACTAGCTGGCCGTCTTTCAGCCCTAGTCTCTCTGTGTCGATCGGGTTGATCAGGATGATATCCCGTCGATCCACGCCACGATAAAGGTCTGTTTCTTCGTAAACAACGGTGTTGAATTGGCCTTCACTGCGCACAGTCATTAACCGCAGTTCAGTTAGACTGCCTTGTAGGTGCGGGAGTTTGTGGCAGTGGAGTTGTGCCTTTCCATTGGGGGTTGAAAACTTTGGCCGATGGAAGGTGCGTCCACCAATTTGGAATTCAGTTTTGGTTTCATCGATTTCGGCAATCTTTTCGAATCCGGGGATAGACTTGCTAATGGCTGAGCGGATATTGGTAGCTTCTTTCATAGCCTGCCAGTCGACCGGACCGTCACTTCCCAAAACAGATTGGGCAATGTCCGTAATAACGTCAATTTCACTTCGAGGACCTTCATGGCGTCGCGGTCCGCCATCACTAAGCCTGACGAAGTTAAACATGGATTCCTGTGTAGTGGCCTGGGCTTCTTCATCCCGGGCTAGCACTGGGAGGATGATGGTTTCGTCAGCCAGTGCGTGTGCATGACCGGTGTTGAGCGTTGTGTTGATGTAAACCAGCGTCTTAAGTTTGCTTAGCGAGGCAGCCGCAAACTCGAGGTCAGGATTCGATCCATAGAGGTTTCCGCCCAAACAGAACCCCACACTCAATTCCTCTCGATCCGCAGCCTCCATGCATCCGAGTGTGTCGAGCCCTTTGGTGGTAGGCAGGCTGACGTTTAACTCCGACTCCAAAGCATCGAAAATTGCATCTTTCAGTTTAGGAGTTACGCCGACGGACCCTATTCCCTGAACATTGCTATGTCCACGAACAGGAAGCAGGCCAGCATGAGGACGGCCGAGCATTCCTCGCATCATGGCGAGGTTTGCAATCGCCTGTACATTTTGCACTCCGTGTTCATGGTGGGTGATTCCCATCGTCCAGCAAAAAACAACATTGTTTGCAGAAGCATAGAGAGTCGCCATGTCACGAATTTCCATTTCACTGACGCCTGACTTCGTCGTGATTTCCTGCCATGAGATTGACTTTAGATGTGATAACCACTCTGTCGCACCGTCACAATACTGATGGAGAAAATCTCCATCTTCCGCCCCCATTTCTTGAATTGCCTTGGCAATGCCTGTCAACATTGCCAGATCTCCCCCGATGTGAGGTTGGATATAGAGATCGGCGATTGGGGTTCCGAATAAAAGGCTGAATGGATTACTGGGAACCTTAAAGTTCACTAATCCGACTTCAACCGCCGGGTTCACAACAATAACCTTGCCCTTCTTGTTTTTGACTTGCATTAGCGTCGTCATCAGTCGCGGATGGTTGCTAGGAGGGTTTCCACCAATGACAAATACAAGATCCGCCTGTTCGACATCATCGAGGACAACGGTTGCGGTTCCGCTTCCCACAGCACTGGATAGGCCTACACCACTGGCCTGATGACAGTAATAGCTGCAATTGTTGACGTTGTTTGTGCCGTACAGTCGGGCAAATAACTGTAAGAGGAATCCCGCTTCGTTACTGCTACGACCGCTGAAGTACCAAAACGAGTCATCGGCCGGGGTGCGGTGAAGTGCGGAACTGACGCGCTGCAGAGCTTCATCCCATTCAATTCGCCGATAGAAGTCATTGCCCTTTTCATAAAGCATCGGGTGCGTTAGCCGTCCCGCATGTTCCAGTTGATAAGGAGTTTGTTGTTTCAACTGAGAAACAGCATAGGATTCCAGATGTTCACATGCTCCCGCTGTCTGTAGGTCAGCAGCCATAGCCTGCACCGACTTTTTGCACATCTCCAGCGAACGACCGGATTCATTGACCATACCACCGGCCTGCCCGCCCATGCCTACGGCGCAGGTTTTACAAGTGTTTTTGCTGCGCAACGCTCTCCACATCCGAAGAAATCCTCCCGACGTGCGGGACTTTTTCAGGACGTAACGAATGGCCTGCCAGCCGCCGCCGCTCTTTGGTTTTTTGATCAAGGTCGGTGTGAATTTCTTTGAGTAAAATAGTGTTTTCAAACAGCTCCAAGGAATTTAATCGAGAGCCACCGTGACAGTTTTGGTTTCGAGGTAGTTCTTCAGCCCTTCTTCGCCAAGTTCTCTGCCGATACCTGACATTTTGAATCCTCCAAACGGGGCCGCTGCATCGAAAACATCGTAACAGTTGACCCAAACGGTACCAGCGCGAACCCGGTCTGCCAGTAGGTGAGCCTTGCCGATGTCACGTGACCAAACGGCCGCAGCCAGACCATAAAACGTGTTGTTGGCTCGATGAATTAAGTCTTCGGTGTCTTTGAAGGTCAGGATTGACATGACCGGTCCGAAAATTTCATCCGTCGCAATCTGCATTTCATCTGTAACTCCATCGAATAAAGTGGGTTCGATGAAGTAACCCTGATCGCCATGGCGGGCTCCTCCGGTTAAGCACTTAGCTCCTTCCTGTTTCCCGATGTCAATGTATTTGAGTATTTTATCGAATTGTGCCTGGTCCACCTGAGGCCCCTGTTCGGTAGCTTTGTCAAACGGATCCCCGACGACGCGAGATTGATTCATGCTCACCAGTTTTGCAACAAACTCATCATGGATATCCTCCTGAACGAACAGTCGGCTTCCGGCACAACAGCATTGGCCTTGATTGAAATAGAGGCCGAAGTGGGAGCCTGCCGCTGCGGCATCCAGATCCGCGTCATTGAAAACTACGTTGGGACTCTTACCTCCCAATTCAAATGTCAGTCGCTTCAGGGTTTGCGAGGCATCGGCCATAATTGTCTGAGCTGTTTTGTATTCGCCTGTGAAGGCAACTTTGTCAATACCGGGATGCTTGACCACAGCGGCGCCGGCGGTTGGCCCGAATCCGGGGACAATATTAATTACACCGTCAGGGACGCCGGCTTTCTGTGCAAGTCGAGCCATGCGGAGGCAGGTCAGTGGCGTTTGCTCAGCTGGCTTCATGACGATCGTGCAACCCGCCGCAAGAGCTGGGCCCCATTTCCAGGCGACCATCAGCATAGGGAAGTTCCAGGGAATGATCTGTCCCACAACTCCCACCGGTTCCTTTTTGGTGTAGGTGAAAAAGTTGCCACGTACAGGAATTGTCTGTCCATGAATCTTGTCAGCAAAGCCGGCGTAGTATCGCAGACAGTCGATTGTCAGTGGAAGATCTGCTGCCAGTGAGTCGCTGATCGGTTTGCCGTTATCCAGAGTTTCTAAAGCCGCCAATTCATCTAGTTCGGCTTCGATTAAATCTGCTAGGCGGTACATGATAGCCCCGCGTTCCCGGGCATCCATCTTTCTCCATGGACCATCGTCGAAGGCTTTGCGGGCGGCAGCAACTGCTTTATCGACATCTACAGCATCTCCCTCGGCAACCTCAGCGATAACTTCACCAGTGGCTGGATGGTATGTATTAAACGTCTTTCCGCTTTCAGCAGGGATCCATTCGCCGCCGATAAAACATTGTGTTTGACGAACGGTTGGACGTGCGACGATTTCTGCAGTAGCCATTGATATTCTCCATGAGATGAATTGATTGAATTGGGCTCAGTAGTGATTCTAACCCTTTGGTGGTGGTTGTTACAAATCCTTGGGGTATAGGCCACTTTAAGCACGTAAGTACGTCGCTTGTCGTCGGCTACACGACTGTCAATTTGCGATCTATACTTAAGTCATTCCTCTATTATCTGAGAATCTAATTAGGCAAAGACAGAGAAGACTGATGAAAGCAATTGCTGTTAAACCCGGTACTCCCAATAGTGTCCATATGGCTGAACTCCCCAGGCCTTCGTTGGCGGATGTTGCTGACGCAACAGGTGTACTGGTTCGGGTACTCAAGGTGGGAGTCGACGCGACAGATCGGGAAATTAATGATGCACTCTATGGAAACGCTCCAGATGGATTTGATTTTTTAACGATTGGGCATGAAGTATTTGGGGTCGTGGAGGAAATAGGAGACGGCGTTCGAACGATCAAACCAGGCGATTTTGTGACGGCCACCGTGCGACGACCTGGCGGCTCGATTTATGATCAGATCGGCACCTATGATATGACTAGTGAGGAAACCTATTACGAACGTGGTATCAATCTACGACACGGGTTTATGACCGAGTATTTTGTTGATTCCGAAGAGTATATCGTAAAAGTTCCAAAAGGGTTGCAGCATTTACACGTGCTTATGGAACCAATGAGTTGCGCGGCTAAAGCTATACAGCAGGCGTATGAGGCGCAACAGCGTATGAAGATCTGGCGCCCGCAAAGAGCCTTTGTTTTAGGAGCGGGACAAATAGGGTTACTGAGTACACTCGTACTCAAAAACCGTGGGTTGGACGTTTATACACTGGCCCGATCGGCCAAAGGGACACTAAACTCTGAAATCGTGGAAGGTTTGGAGGCAACCTATGTTTCCACGCGTGAAACTCCAATTGAAGAACTGGTGTCTCAGGTAGGTAAAGCGGATCTTATCGTGGATGCAACAGGCCACAGTGGAGTCGCCTTTGATGCCATGAATCACTTGGGACACAACGGTGTGTTGGTATGGACGAGTATCACCGGAGGAGACAGAGCGGTCGAAATTCCATCGGACAAAATTAACATCGAATGGGTGTTAGGTAACAAGTTGCTTGTGGGAAGTGTGAATGCCAATAAGACTCATTTTGAATCCGGGATTAAGGATCTGGCGTTGGGAGAAGTTATGTACCCCGGGGTTCTGGAACGAATCCTCACCAACCCGGTGAATGGATTTGACAATTATCAGGAATTGATGCGTTTACTTGTCGAGGAACCGACAGCTTTAAAGGTTTATATGAATGTGAGCGACTAGAGGATGGGATTGTTGATTGATTCGCAATCGCACGTTAACTGATAATTTCTTTAACCACATTGCCGTGTACATCGGTGAGACGGAAATCGCGGCCTTGGTATCGATATGTCAACTGTTCGTGGTTAATACCTAGCAGATGCAGGATCGTTGCCTGTAAATCGTGGACATGAACATGCCCTTCAGCGACGTTGTAACTAAAGTCATCGGTTGCTCCGTGCGTATAGCCGGCTTTAACTCCGCCACCAGCCATCCAATACGTAAAGCAGCGAGGATGGTGGTCTCGCCCGGCGCTAGGGGTATTCCAGTTTCCCTGGCCCGCCACGCCACGTCCAAATTCACCACCCCAAACGACGAGTGTGTCTTTAAGCAGTCCTCTTCGTTTTAAATCGATAATTAGTGCAGCGGTGGCTTGATCGGTGTCACGACAGCGAGCAACGCACCAGGTACTCAGTCGGCTATGGTGATCCCAGTCAGGGTGAAAGAGTTGAGTGAATCTTACTCCCCTTTCGGCCAGTCTCCGCGCCAAGATGCAATTGGCAGCATAACTGCCCGGGCGGCGAGAATCCGGTCCATATAACTCGAAAATCTCCTCAGGTTCGTCCGAAAGATCGGTGAGTTCCGGTACGCTGGCTTGCATTCGATATGCCATTTCAAATTGTTTTGTTCTGGCTTCGATTTCCGGATCACCACTTTGTCGTGATTTAAGACTGTTTAGTCGCCCAATTCCGTCTAGAAGTTTACGTCGCATTTCACGAGGGAGTCCATCTGGATCCTCTAGGTAGAGTACGGGTTCGCTGGCATTTCGGAATTTGACGCCCTGATAACGGGAGGGCAAAAATCCATTGCCCCAATAATAGTTGTAAAGCGGCTGGTCACTAGGACGCTGCATTTTTGACACTAACACAACATAGTCAGGAAGGTCTCGGTTCGGAGATCCGAGACCATAGCTGCCCCAGGCCCCGATGCTTGGGCGACCGGGAATCTGACTTCCGGTCATCATAAAGGTCATGGCGGGTGCGTGATTAATATATTCACTGTGCATGGACTTGATGAAGCAGAGATCATCGGCGATCGAGCCGATATGTGGGATCCACTCACTTACCGTCGCACCGCTTTCACCCCATTGCTTGAATTTAGCGTGTGAAGGCATCACTAGTTGAGCTTTACCAGCCGTCATTGTAGTTAGCCGCTGTCCCTGACGAATTTCTTCCGGCAAATCATCGCCGGCCCATTTGTGCATGTCAGGCTTATGGTCATATAACTCGATTTGTGACGGACCGCCGGACTGTGTCAGGTAAATGACACGTTTGGCTTTTGGTTCGTGGTGTGGCAGGGGGAGAAGTCCTCCATGTTCATTCCGCACTGGAACTGCCTGTGCCGCGTCGTTGAATAGTCCACCTGCAGCCATGGCGCCTAAACTGATGCCGGTACACTGACCAAGAAAATATCTTCGAGTTGTTGTTAGCTGATCTGACAAGATATTATTCCCGGGTGATGGTTTCATCGAGATTCATAATCATGGATGTGATACTGCTTAACGCAGCTAGGGTTGAAGCTTGCTGTAGTTCGTTGCCATCGGATTTTCTGGCAAAGTCAGGGACGGTCTCCGGTTGCCCGTGCTGGAGGTAGCGACGTGCCTGATCCGGATTTGAATGGTAATACGTTTCGAGCTCGTGGAGTTGTGATTGCACAATTCTTAATTCAGCAGGATCGGGATCGCGACTCAATAAGTGCTGATAAATGAACTCTATTTGTTCATAAGGCATCTTTGAAGCGGAAATGGCATTTTGGGCTAACACTCGTGAGGCCTCGAGATAAGTTAAGTCATTCATCAACGTTAGTGCTTGTAGCGGCGTGTTCGTGATTGGGGTTTTGACCTGACAGACTCGGCGTTTTGCATTGTCGAACAGGAAGGCTGGAGCTGCGCTGCGACGCCAAAAGGTGTAAACAGTTCGGCGGAATTGAGCGTTGCCCTGACTGGGGGTGTATTTGAATCTTCCCATTGTTATGTCCGCCCAAACGCCGGTAGGCTGATACGGCCGAACTGGCGGCCCGCCAATGGTTGTGTCCAGCAGATGACTGGCCTGAAGTACCGAATCCCGGATCATCCAGGCTGGCATCCGATATCGTTCGGCCCGAGCCAGAAGTCTGTTTTCAGGGTCGATTGTCCGTAAATTATGACGATCAACTCCTAAGTCAGACGTTTGTCTGTAGGTGGCACTTGTGACAATCTTTCGGATTAGCTGTTTAAGATCCCAGTTGTTTTCCATCAGGTCGGCAGCCAGCCAGTCAAGAAGTTGCGGATGGGTTGGTAATTCTCCCTGAACGCCGAAATCTTCAGCAGTCCTTACAAGGCCTTTGCCCATGATCAGACGCCAGATGTGGTTGGTGGTGACTCGCGACGTCAGTGGATTTTTACGATTAACCAGCCATTGTGCCAGACCTAATCTATTCTTGGGCGAGTCTTTCGATAGACTGCCTAGTACAGGGGGCACGGCAGTGCCTACAGTGTCTCCTTTGGCATCCCAGACTCCACGCAATAGAATGTGGCTAGGCCGGGGTTCTGAACGTTCTGACAAGATCATAACGCGTTTGCCCCCTGCGGCGCTTTTGAACTCATTTAATTGAGCCTGAGCCTGACTCAGTGGCTGCTTGACTTGCTGATAGGCAATGTCGTCAATTAAGAACTGTTGGAGTAAGTCGTTGCGCAAATTGGCGTCAATTTGCTCGATCGATTTCGGAGACGATTCGGTGAGTCGTTGCAATGGTCCCTTTTCCAGAGACGAAACGGCTTTTCCTACGCGGTCAGTTAGCAGGATCCGAAACGTTCCCAGATTATGTGAACCTTGCAGAGACCTCTGTTGCAATTCAATGTAGATTGACTCTTCTGGGCTCAACACTAATGGAGTTTCAAGGGCCAGAACAGCTGTTCGAGTCGTTTTAATGTCCGAATCAAATGAAGCCCAGCCATTTCGGGGGTCATCGTCCAGAATATGTGCAACCAGACCATACCCGTTGTATTTGCCACGATCAGCCTGATGGTCAGCAATGGCTTGTGCAAATCGAATATCTCTGACTGTCGAAGTCGCTGTTGAGACTACACGAAGTTTTACATCCGTCAGAATAAAATGCCCTGATTCACTACGTGAAAAAGCGCCATGGGAATTCTGTTCGGCAGGCGGTACTTCTATTTTGATTCCCGTGATTCGACTTAATTCGGTTTTGCCTGTTAGTTGGAAATCTTCGTGGTGCGGATTTTTGTCATCAGTTGAAATGGTGCCGTTGTTAGCAAGCGTAAGTTTGGTACCGAAGGTACTGTTTGTGGATGATGGTTTGAAAACTTGCCACGTCTGGTAATCCTCTGTTAGGCTGTCGATGGTGGCCGTTAGCCAGCTTTCAAATCGTTTTTCGGCTAGCTTATACTCAGAACGCTCAGCCTCTAGTCTTTGGTCTACCAGCTTTTGGGCAGACGTAATATGAGGTGCCACTGTGGTTGGCTTATAGTTGAGAAATGGTTTCGCTCCACCGCCGGCTTTACCATCTTCATCAATGCTGTTGAAAAAACTGAACATTTCATAATAGGACTGATGGGAGATCGGGTCGTACTTGTGTGAATGGCATTGGCAGCACCCCAGCGTGACACCGAGCCAAACTGTCCCGGTAGTGTTTACCCGGTCAATGACATATTCAATACGAGATTCTTCCGGATGCCTTCCTCCCTCGCCATTTGCCATGTGATTTCGATGAAAGCAAGTTGCCAGTTTTTGTTCTGCGGTTGCATCTGGCAGCAGATCGCCGGCAAATTGCTCGATGGTAAACTGGTCGTAAGGCATATTGGAATTGAAAGCGTTAATGACCCAGTCTTTCCAGGGCCAGTTGCTTCTGGTGGAGTCACTTTGATAGCCGTCAGTGTCGCTGTATCTAGCAGCATCCAGCCAAAACATAGCCATTCGTTCACCATAATGAGGTGAGGCCAGCAACGCGTCGACATAGTTGAGGTAGGTTTTGTCGTCTGGGTCACTAGGCGTATATTGCCCTATAAAATCCTCCACGGCCGCAGGAGAGGGGGGTAAGCCGGTGATATCGAGCGATAGTCGTCGAGCTAAAGTTGCAGCGGTTGCTTCAGACGAAGGTTTGATTCTTTCCGATTCTAGTTTGCGCCCGACAAAAGCATCAATCTCATTACGAATCCAACGCTGAGTCTTCTTGGTGTTTTGAGGCAGTTCTGGTTTGGTGATTTGTTCGAAAGACCAGTGTTGTTCGAAACGGGCCCCGTTGGCAATCCAGTTCTGCAGTATCAATATTTCCTCTTTCGTAAGGTGTTTGTCAAAATCCGCGGGTGGCATTTTGATGGATTCGTCATCCGAAATAATGCGATTGATTAATTCGCTTTTTGCGGTATTGCCGGGGCTGATGACTTGATAGCCATCACGCATTCGAATGGCATCTTCATTGATATCTAAGCGAAGATTCGCTTCCCGCGTGTTTTCGTCAGGCCCGTGACATTGAAAGCAGTTTTCAGCAAGTATTGGCAATACTTCTTTGCTAAATGAAACTTCAGGTGCCGCTGATAAATTGGGTGCCGTCAGGGTTGTCACGGCCAATAGAGAGAGGAATATACGCATGTCACTGAATGGAAGCGAAGGAATGATCTATCCGTATTTTAGCAGATACAGACCAACGAAGACAGATAAGGGCTGTCCTCCAAAATCTTATGTTAGCGGTGAACTAATTAATGGCGTGAATTCGACAGCCAATAGCACCGAGTTGCTCAGTCAGATTGGAGTACATGGAGGCGTCATTGTAGGTTCCAACGATTGCTCCTCCTGAGCCTGCAAATTTTGCGCTGGCACCCACTGATCGAGCAACCTCGACCATGCGGATCTGTCCTGTCGGTAGGTTGCAGATCGATCGACGAATATCAAAGTTGGCGTCAATGATTTTAGCCAACTGTCGATGGTCTCCTGCTTCGATCGCATGCAGTGCCTGTTCGGTTAGTTCCGCGAATTTGGCCATTGCATTGACAATCGTGGCGTCGCCACGGTCGAACCTACCTCGAAGGTCGTTGTGGAAAACCTCAGTTGGCTCTCCTGCGGATTGATCAAAAGCAATATAAAGTGGAGGTAATTGGTCGAGAGAAATGGAGTGGTAACTGCC
The DNA here is from genome assembly GCA_002717145.1 of Planctomycetaceae bacterium. Taxonomy (GTDB): domain Bacteria; phylum Planctomycetota; class Planctomycetia; order Pirellulales; family Pirellulaceae; genus UBA721. The sequence continues at coordinate 25,736 of PBCP01000114.1, forward strand.
ACACATTAACCCGTGAGATTCATGCATCGCTTGCTTGCTAAAGTCCATGAAGACCGGCTCACCGAAGCATTGAACCACCCGGTCTTGAAGGCCTCCCTGAATTCCCAATTCTTCGCGTTCCACGCTGAGCGCAAGGGATGGTTGTACCGAGATTGGAATTTCTATCTTGTAAAATGCCATGAGTGCTTGCAGAGTCGCAACAATAATTCCGCTAGAACCCGCCATACCGACCGCACGGGGGATCGAGCTTTCGTAGCGAATCGAGAAATTGCGATCATGCAGAGTGTGGCGTTGCTGACAATACTCTAGGAATTTTTTAATGGTGGCTTTTACCAGTCGTATACCGCCATAGTAGCCGTGCAACTTCACATCCGCAGCCAAATCCTTTATCGAATGGAATTTTGATTGATCGTCCTGACTGGGGACGATTTCCAGATCTTTCCATTCATAAAGAACAACTTCGGCAAAGTAGTCGGGAATTAAAACGGCAATCGTTTTACCGTTGTAGCCATCGGACGGATTTCCGACGAGTCCGGCTCGGGCATAGGCGCGGCGACGAATGATATCCATAGCCTACTTTTGCTCCGCTTGCTGCCCGAGATAGTCACGGACATAGGACTGCATTTCGATACCAAATTCCGGATCCGTAAGAGTGAACTCCAGAAATGTCTTGAAGTAACTGTCAAAGTTTCCGATGTCATATCGTTTAACATCGGGCGAGAGTTTGACGCCTAACACGTTAGCTCCCTGATCAATCAAATTTGAAATCGCGTCAGTCAGTTGCAGGTTCCCGTTACGGTCGGTAGTCGTGTTTTCAAGCGCGTCATAAATAGCAGGGCTAAACACGTAGCGTGCTGCGATAGATAAATTACTTGGAGCTTCCGAGGTGGTAGGCTTTTCAATAGCACCTGTAATCTGCAGGCAGTCGAGGCTGGGGTCGTTAACAGCCACTATTCCGTACTGATCAACATCTCTTGGGGCAACCGGTTCAAGAGCGATGACAGCATCCGCTTTTTCAGTTTCGAAAGTATCAATCATGCGAGAGACAATACTACTTGATGCATGGCGACCGATAATGGAATCACCTAACGCAACGACCGCCGGTTCTTTTCCAATCAACGGTTCTGCACATAAAACCGCATGCCCCAGTCCAAGTTGGCGGCGTTGCCGAGTATAGAAATATTCAATGTCTTGACGCTCGAAAGCGAGTTCACTCAAATTGGTTTCCCGACCGGTCTCGCGCAGATACTGAATCAAATTTTCGTCAATATCAAAGTGTGCGGCAATGGAAGACTTTCCCTGTGCGGTAATGAACAGAATGCGTTCTATACCGTTGGACGCCAATTCTTCCACCACATATTGCACCACGGGCTTACGTCCCACGGCAAGCATTTCTTTGGGTTGGCTTTTGGTCAGTGGGAGCACACTGGTTCCCAGGCCGGCTACAGGGACGATGGCAATGTTAATTGTCATTTGGATTTATCCTTCGTCTTTGCCATTCTGAGGTAATGGTGGATTCTGAGGCGATTGAGGTTTTTCCTGATTTAGGATTTGTGTCTTTAGCTCTTCTACGAGTCCTTGGTGTTGTGGTTCGATTTCGGTTAGCTTTTCTGCGATTTCGAGTGCTTCTTCGAATTTCTCGGTCGTTTGCAACAACCGGCTCAAGGCAATCATATAGATAGGTGTTCGGGGTTCGAGTTGATGAACTTTTCTCAAAACTTCAACAGCCTCCTCCAGTTGGCCATTACGATAAAGCGCTAAACCATACCGATACTGGACGGCAGCATTTTCCGGAGCGTAGGAAGCATCACGCTCGAAATTAACAAACTCATTTCGGCGTAAAGTTTCTGCCTGTTGCAAATAATTCTGAATCGTCTCCTGCACATTGGGTGGTGTCGGTTGATTGGATTGTTGATACCGTTGAGCAAGAGTTTCGGCAAGTCGAGTATAAAGTTCAGCGAGATTTGATCGTGGGCCTGTTGCATTTGGTTCTACCTGAATGGCCAGCCTGTACGCCTGTTCGGCTTTGTCGTGTTGCCGTAGGTTCTCATAGATACTTCCTAAAGTTAGGTGCGTTGCCGCTCGGTCGTTGTTCACCATCAATCCCGTTTCCAGTTCCTTGAGTGCTCGTTGGAATGAAGGTAAAGATTCGGTAGGCCAGATGGAGGTTGGGACTTCAGAGCTAACCTGAGCAGCAGCAGTACGAACTGACCGGACAGGATCATCGAGCAGAGGGATGACGTGATTGCGTAGCGTGGTAAATGGATTTCGGTTGCCTTCGACATCACGGTAATTCTGTAGGGCAAGCACAGCCGCCACTCGGAGTTGCGGTTCGTTAGGATTCTTTAAAGAGGCCAAAATTATCTCTAGAGAATCATCACTTCTACTTGGGTCAAGCCAAATCAAGGCGGAAGCTTTTGCGATGGCTGGCGCGTTCGGATCATCGAACAGATCAATGATGTCTTCGTTGGCATCCTCGTCGAGGGCCCATGCTGAATGGAGCGTTTCACCAAAATGGAGGCCTCGGTGTTTGGATTCCGGGTACCATTGTTGGACGGCGTCATTTGCCCAGCGATTAACTTTTTCGAGTTCCTTTTGTACATCCTGTTCGCCGTCATAGGCAAGTCGGATCCAGTCAATGTATTGAGTGATATGCAGTGTGTCCTTACGGCCATCGGCTAATTTCGCCGACGGGGAAATGTTATCCTCCAGATGGCATTTGACGCAGGCGTTGGGGGTCCCAATTTTGAGGCTCAAGTCAGGTCGAGGGACCCGTAAACTATGGTCTCGGCGTGGGTCAACCGCCATATAGGTTGTTTCGGGCATATGGCATTCAACGCAGGAGGCTCCCGGGCTCCCAGGTTGATGGTGGTGATGAGCAGGCGTGTCGTATTTCTTAGCAGGATGCTGATGGCAGGAAGTGCACAGTCGATTGTCATCGAATTTGACTTTCACGCTGTGTGGATCATGGCAATCAGAACACTTAATTCCTTTGTGATACATTTTGCTTTGGATAAATGAGCCGAAGACATAAACTTCATCCATGATTTGCCCGTCCTTATGATATGTTTCAGGACGCATTGGCTCGCCGGCAAAATGGTCGTGGAAGTTCTTTCCGCCGGAAAAATCGGGATGAACGATTCTACGGCGGGAATGGCATGGAGCACAGGATTGGATTTGCCGTTCAATAGTAGCCGGATCTTTGCCTTTGAGCTTTGGAAGACCGTAGCCGTGCTTTCGATCCCAGAAAAACGATTTGGCCTCGGCTAATTCAACGTGAACGCTACCAGGCCCATGACAGGTTTCACAGCTTACATTGATTTCACTAAAGGTTGTGTGATAGCGATTGGTCTCTGCATCAAAGCCCTTCTGTAGGTTCGTGCTATGGCAGTCAGCACACATGTTATTCCACCGCTGAGCGATCCCGGTCCAATGAAGATCGTCATCGGGTTCAAGCTTTTCATGAACGTCTGGGGGATCCAGGTGGAACCAACGCTTATTTTTGGTGTCCCAGGAAATACGTAATACCTGCAGTCTTGCGACTTCATTTTCTGGCTGATCGGGTAGTCGGTCGAACTCAACTAAGTACTGTTGGAGAGGGTCGACACCAAAGACGTACTTGATTTCAAAGTTGTGCATTTCACCGTCTTCGCCTTCGGTGTTAACCATGAATTTCTCACCCTGGCGAAACATCGTGGATGTCACGCCGTGATGTTCCAGAGTGACCTTGTTAAAGTCGCCCAAAACACTTGATTCGGTTGGGAGTTGCATGGCCAGGTCGTGATGCGAACCGGTCCACTTCTCGGCTTCGGCCTGATGGCACTCAATGCACTTGCTCTTACCGACATAAATAGGAGAGATTTCATCCGAAAGGGCCGAAGAATACCAGTCGATCGTTAGCCATATCGTGAGAACCGCAAGCCCCATAACGACAAACATGACAGGACCTGCTACTTTGCCCAAATGATGTGCCCAGGATTTTGCACGAAGCTCTTGCGGTGAATGATTGGCAGATTCCTGCATGGTCATGATAAAATCCTGAAAGGTTCTCAGGTGTTGAGTTATGTTGGAAGGCTGGAAAATAAGCTCTAAAGGCTGGACAGTCGAGAATTCGTCTTCTTGATTATCAACCCTGTATTTGAAATGGACAAGAACACTCCCATCACTGGTTGCAACTAATCAAGGAAGCGCCTGATTTCGTGGTGATTGTGACGGTTATGCCGGGAAAACGACAGCGTTTTTAGGATATAGACAATGACTGAATCCAAAAGTGAAACGAGGAGAAATATGCTAAATCGCCGTCAACTGATGGGCTGGCTGAGTGCGACAGGTATCGGAACGGCAGCGTTTCATCGAGCGTTAGCGGCTCAGGCAACGACAGCTCAAGAAGTTACCGTGGATATGGTCAGGCAGGCCGAATGGATTTCGGGGATCGAACTGACCGAAGATCAGCGAGTGCAGACGGCCACAGGCCTTACTCGTACGCTACAGGATTTGGAGGCGCTGAGATCGTTTGATGTTGGCTACGATTCCTGGCCGGCGTTAAAACTGCATCTCCAACCGGGGCAGCCGTCTCGGGAAAGTAAACCCGAAGGTCTAAATGATTCTCTTCCTGTCGACGCTCCGGATAGCGACGACGATTTGGCTTTTCTTCCGTTGCGAAAACAGCACGATTTGCTGCGTCGCGGGGAAATAAAGGCGACCTATTTGACACAGATGTATCTTGACCGTCTCAAGAAATATGATCCCCAGCTGAAGTTTGTGGTGAACCTGACCGAAGAGGTTGCGATGGTAAAAGCTGCACAGCTAGACGACCCTAAGAGTCGCCGGTTGCGTACCTTTAGTCCACTGACAGGCATTCCCTACGGTGCTAAAGACCTGATGGCGTACCCAGGATATCCCACGACATGGGGAGCTCCTCAGTTTTCACAACGCGTGATTGACCATAAAGCATTCGTGTTGGAGAAACTGGACGCACAAGATGCGGTACTGGTGGCAAAGCTTTCTCTGGGAGCATTGGCAATGGGAGATAAATGGTACGGAGGACCGACGCGTAACCCGTGGAATATTGAACAGGGAGCGAGCGGATCGAGTGCCGGTTCAGCCAGTGCCACGGCTGCCGGCTGCGTTGGATTCTCGATTGGCAGCGAAACGCTGGGCAGTATTGTTTCACCTTCCATTCGATGTGGTGTGACGGGTTTGCGTCCTACGTTTGGAAGAGTCTCCCGTGATGGATGCATGGCGTTAAGCTGGAGTATGGACAAGCTGGGGCCAATCTGTCGTAGTGCTGATGATTGTGGGTTTGTTTTTGAAGCGATTCAGGGGAAGGGCGGAGTTGATCCTTCTGTTGTTGATGTTCCCTTTGAGTGGCCTCATTTGGTTGACTTTAAGAAACTCAAAGTGGGTTACATTCAAGGGGAACAGGACGTCAAAGATCGGGAGGAATTGCAGATTCTTAGAGAGCGTGGAGTTCAGTTGGTGCCGATTCAATTGCCTAAAGATATACCAACCTGGCCGTTAACCACCATTCTGTTTGCAGAGGCCGCTTCACAATTTGATCCTTTGACCCGGGACGGAATTGAAGAAGGGCTAAATTCCTGGCCGGCTATTTTCCGGCGATCTGAATTTATTCCAGCTGTGGATTATATACGCGCCTTGAGAATTCGCCGGCGGCTCCAAGAACGGATGCAGGAATTAATGAGCGAGATCGATTTCTTTGTGTCCTCGGGTGGCGATGAATTGTTAATCACTAATATGACGGGTCACCCGTCAATTGCGATGCCAAGTGGATTTGTTGAAAATGGGGATTCCATCCAGCCACAAAGTATTCAATTTGTCGGGCGATTATTTGATGAAGTAACCATTCTTAATGCGGCCAGAGCGTTTCAACAGGAAACCGATTATCATTTACGTCGGCCACCGCTGGTTAGTAAACAACAAGATTAGAGCTAATTGCCGACACGTCGTGGCGGCTTTCAGGAAGGAATGTGTGACCAATGGATGAAGCAACTAGTATGAAGATCGCCGGTGTTCAAATGGACATCAAGATGATGGAGCCCGAAACTAATCTGGCAAATATGGAAAAAGCGATGCGGGAAACGACCTCGCAGGGAGCGGAGTTGACGATCTTTCCCGAATGCGCGGTGACGGGATATTGCTTTGGGAGTCTTGACGAAGCCATGCCCTGGGGAGAGTCCATTCCTGGGGTAAGTAGCGATTTCTTTCATGAAATCTGCGCTGAAACCAGTAGTTTTGTTGTTTACGGAACGCTTGAAAGAGAAGAGGATCGCCTGTTCAATGCCTGTGTCCTGGTAGGGCCTGATGGCGTTGTCGGCAGCTACCGGAAAATTCATCTCCCATTCCTCGGGATCGACAGGTTTACAACTCCGGGGGATCGGCCGTTTGAAGTTTATGATATTGGAAAGATCAAAGTTGGTATGAATATCTGCTACGACGGCAGTTTTCCGGAGTCTTCCAGAATTATGGCGTTGGATGGGGCTGATCTTGTCGTCTTGCCAACTAACTGGCCGCCGGGTGCCGAGACCTTTCCAAAATACATCGTTAACACAAGAGCAGTTGAAAATAAGATTTTCTATGCTGCCGTGAATCGAGTGGGTATGGAAAGAGGGTTTCAGTTTATTGGTGGTAGTAAGATAATCTCACCAAGTGGCGATGATCAGCATTTTGCGGATCATAAAGAATATGAAATCCTCTATGGTACGGTGGTCCCGGAAGAGACGCGTAACAAACACATCGTTCGAGTTCCGGATGAACATGAGATTCACCGGTTTGATGATCGTCATCCGGAGTGGTACAGTCGGATTGCTGATGAGCGTGACCTGGAGCAATAACCGCCGTCAGCCATGTAAGCGGAGTAAGCGGATTTGGAATACCGTGCTTCTAAACGAGTACTTCGTGGAGTACGTCTCCACGGCTTACGACACTCGGGCGGCCTTCGGGAGTGTGGATTTCTGTTTGTGGATTAATCCCCATTAGATGAAGTATGGTGGCGTGCAGATCATGAGGTTCTCGTCTGAATTCTGTCGGATGTCCTCCGATTGAATCCGAAGCTCCAATCAAAACCCCGGGCTGAATACCTCCCCCGGCTAGTGCCACGGGGAAAACGTGTCCCCAGTGATCTCTACCGCCGCGTTTGTTGATCTTGGGCGTGCGTCCAAATTCACCCATCCAAACGACGAGTGTCTCCTCGAGTAACCCACGTTGCTTGAGGTCTTTCAGTAATGTGGAGTAAGCCGCGTCCATCGGGGGCATCAAGTCGTTGCGGAGACGTTTTTCATTATCGGCATGAGTATCCCATGCCGGTGCTGCACTGGTGTCATGACCCCAGCGTGTCCAGTTTACCTGTACCATTCTCACACCGGCTTCTACCATGCGTCGAGCAAGCAACACACTTTGTCCAAAGCGATTTCTGCCATAGGAATCCCTGAGATTGCTATCTTCGTCGTCGAGAGCAAATGCATGCCTTGCCTCTTTACTGCTTAGCATTTCGATAGCACGCTGCTGATATTGATTCCAGCGGTCAACGACATTGGATTTCAGCAAGTGGTCGACACCTTGGTTAAATTGATGCAGTAAGTTACCTCGGTGGTGCATGCGGATAGGTGTGACTCCTTCTCGAAGCGCGAGCTCTGAGACTTCAAAGTTTGACGCACTGGGATCACACATGATTAACCAGGGGTCGGCCTGAGGCCCCAACCAGCCGGCGGTTTGTCCGGACCAGTTGATCATTCCAGTGTTCCAAAGATTTTCGGGCAGAGTAATTGCCGCTGGCAGGTTTCCGCGATCTCCCAGAAGATGCCGTACTTGAGCACCTAAGCAGGGCCAGTCGTTGGGAGGACCACCTTTGCCATCGGTTTCCTTGTTTTTGGGAGTATGCGGCACTCCTGTTAACATCCAGTAGCCACTGGCAGAGTGGGCGTTGTCATTGGTTGACATCGAACGAATGACAGCCAGATCGTTTACGAGAGCCGCTGTTTTGGGCATGAGTTCGCCAACCTGAAATCCAGGTTGCGCCGATCCAATCGGTTTAAAGTTGCCACGGATGTTATCCGGAGCGTCTGGTTTCGGATCCCATGTTTCGTGTTGAGGTGGCCCACCCAACAGAAACAGGACAATACATGATTTAGCGCGACCAAAGGTGCGGCTGGCGGTAACCGGTGAACTTGCCTCGGCAGGAGACTGAAGAAGCTGAGGAAGTGACATCCCAAATGCACTCAGTCCGCCGACCTGCAGCCAGTCCCGACGTTGCATTAGGTGATTGTGTTTGAGCGGATTCCTGGCTCGGTTATGAAACGACACAAATGTCATCCTCTAGGGTTGGATGACCACAGGGCCATCTTTACGACTGCGATCATACAGTTCCTTCCAGCGACCGCTACCATCATTGGGTAACAGTTTACTGTCGACACCTTTCTCAAAGTATGGCATGTTACCGGGGGATCGTGCTGGATTCAGCATGAAGTTAACAGTCCCGTTATTGGCAGTATACATCCGACGTCCGTCGGTATAGGTCGTTTCAATCATTCGTGCTGGATCCGGTCGTTCACTGGGTTTGTCCACGGCATAGCGGTTGACAATGCTCCAGTCCAGTTCGACCCCAAGTCCCGGTTTGTCAGGAATGGCAGCGAAACCTTCCCGTACGCGAATTGGCTCTTTTAGCATGTCGTGAACATAAAGTTGGTGGCAGTTTACGGCAGGCCATGTTGCCGCCGAACAAACCGCTCCAAAGTGTAGGCTAAATGCTGCGGTTAAGCCAGCGCCCACTAATTGCAGCCAGAATCTCATATCCATCGTTTCGGCCACATGAGCTTGTCGCATCAGACGTGTGGCACCCCCACCAATCACAAATCCATCACAGACATTGTGTTTTACAACATCTTTAGGTGACGGAGTTCCGTAGTGTAAGGAAACACCTGCGCGAACGGCTTTGGTAATTGCTGCATTGCCTTTGATGTCGGCTTGCGGGATAGGGGATTCGTAAATGTCGATTTGAGGGAATTGGTCCATCCATTTAAGAATCGGAATTCCCTGTTCAGCGGTAAGTAGTGTTTCATTGAAATCCATGTCGATCTTAAAGTCTTCCGGCATGGCATTGGCACAGGTTTCTGTCTGATCCCATAGGTCAAACCATGGGCGTCCCTTTGTTTTATAAGCCTTGTAGCCAAGACGGAGTGCTTCCTGGCACTCGCTGAGCATGTCTTTTGTCGGCATGTCGATATTCCACCAACTCAGTGGTGTGGTGTCATAAACCTGATTGCCAAGTAAGCGATAGGCAGGTACGTCACCGGCTTTACCCACTGCGTCGAATAAAGCCATTTGCAACCCCGCACCCAGATCGTCATTCCACATTAAGTCAGCAGCGTTGCTGCCAAGAGCACTTTCCACTGCTTCATCGGATGTCACTCCCCAGCTGTAATACAACAGACCTTCTCCGATTCCGACCACTCCGCCGGACAACTCAACACTCACGATTTCGCAGTATCGCCAGTGAGGGATTTCTCGATCCATTGCCCGCTGGGGGGCAGGGCGGAACGGAAGTTTCACAGTTTGACGCTGGATGTCAACAATCCGTAATTCACTTGGGCGTTTACCAATGCGATTGGCGTAGGTGTACTGGTTATAAACTTCGGGAAGTGCGGTTGCTGCGAGAGCGGCAAAACCGGATTGCATAAATCGTCGACGTTGCATGATCTAGAACTCGAATTGAAAACGGATAAAAATTTGGAGTGTTTGAAATGAACTGTGGTTGAGTCTGTTTTAGGATTCGTTGATAACAGGTGAACTGAGTGTACCTATGCTGCTAATATGAGCATGCAGTGTATCCCCAGCTTTAATAAACGTGCCTGTTGTCTTGCCGACACCATCTGGAGTACCGGTGGAGATGAGGTCGCCGGGCTCGAGTGTCACACTTTGTGAAATGAATTCTATCACCGCAGCAACCGGGAAAACCTGTAAGGCAGTGGTGCTGTCCTGTCGCAACTCTTGGTTGAGTGTTAATTTAAGGTCCAGAGTCTGTGGGTCTGGCACTGTGGTGGGGGTGGCAATGCAGGGGCCACAGGGGCAAAAACTGTCATGCCACTTGCCATGCATCCAATCAAAAAATGCATCACGACTTCTTTCCTTGCGAGCTGGAAATGGGTGATAGGCTCGGTCTGATATGTCGTTAATAACCGTGTAGCCAGCGACATAATTTAGGGCCTCGGATTCCTTGATGTGCTTTCCCTTTTTACCGATCACGATGGCCAGTTCCAATTCCCAGTCAATTTCGTTGGGGTTGACTTTTGGGATTTGAATTGGTTGCCCGGGATTGGTGAGTGTGGTGGTTGGCGGTTTCATGAAAACATAGGGAAATGTTTCGGCACGTTCGATCGCCTGCTCTCCACCTTCCTGCACATGCGCGGAATAGTTGCCTGCCAGCAGGAACAGTTTGTTAGGTCGAGCGATCGGGATCAGCAGTTGTATCGTCTCGCAGCAGGTTTTTAATTCGTCCGGGATTTCAGTCGAATCTAACCAGGATGCGACTCTTTCAGCATCTGTGGCCAAGCGACCGGCGGGGGGAAGTAACTCTAGAATACAGGTGACCTGAGTAAGATCTAGGTGTTCATCGTTCGCTAAATTGAAAGCCGCGGCTGCAACCTCTATTTCGACAACGAAATTATCAAAATAGAAGCCGAGCTTGGTCTCGCCCGCCTGTTCATACCTGCTGATTCTCACTTGCTACTCTCCATGATATTCGCTGGGGTTATAAATCGATCCGACGTCCTTCTGCCGACGCCAGTAATATGGTGTCCACTATTCTAACGGTGGCCAGCATCGATGCAGTCGTGTTTCGACATGCTTCGACTTCTCCTCGCATCATGGCCAGCCAGTCCTTTAGTAAGGCAACTCCAGGTCCTCTTCCGTAGCCCGGTGTCGAATCGACAGGTGAATCGTAGACTTCTTCCATGGCATACCATTGCGGCTGAGGTCCGTGGATTTCCAGGGAACCACTTGTCTCCGGTTTGGTCGGGTCCCAATGGACCCAACGTTTACTTCCCCGAATGGTCCAGCGAACTTCTCCAGACCAGCGAGGAATCCAGTAGCCGCCAATCAGAGTAGCGATGGCACCTGAGTCTAGGTCGAGTATGGCCGTGCCTCCATCTTCGACCTCCACTTCAGAATCTGTGAAATTGCCTACCCGACTGGTGACTGAGGTTATGTCCTGGCCTGAGATGTACTGAAGCAGATCAATATGGTGGCATGCCAGCCAACTGAAAAAACCTGCGTAGCTTTCATTGGCATCAAAAAGATAATGAGCCGGGCCCCGTCGATTTACATCACTGGTCGCGTAGACTGCTTCCACACTTATCAATCTGCCGAATCGGTCTTCCGCAATCATGCGTTTCAAGCGATTAGCACAATCGTCGTAACGCCACATGTATCCAGTTTGAAATGCCACACCTGCTGCGTCGACAGCTTTTTTAATTCGTAAAGCATCCTCAGTTCTTCCAGCCACAGGTTTCTCGGCCAAAATGTGTTTGCCGGAGACTGCTAATTCCTCAATGACTGCGGCCGAGTGCCGATTGCTCACAGCCACGATAGCAGCGTCAAACTGCTCGTGAGCAATCAATTCGCTGACAGATTCATAGCGAGGTAAGTCGGAATACTTTTCCTCAAGGCTTGCAATACTGCCATCAAAATGCGGGACCAGGGCGGAAAGCTGAGCCTCACTTTGTATATTTGCGAGTAGGTCCCGCCAGCCCGCTCCGTGAGGGTTGTCGACACCGATAAACGCGATCTTAAATGGAGAAGTCATGCTGGACATCTCAATCCTGCTATTAGATTATTTGGCGATATCGTAAACCATTAGAGTGCCCTGATCACGAAGGTATAGTTTTCTGCCTGCAATAACAGGGTGAGGCCAACTTTGACCGTTTACTTCATCGGTTCGGAATTTGCCTTTGAGTTTGTATCCCAGGGGGGTGGCTTCAATCAGAGCCAAGTCTCCGCTTTGGTAGCGAAAATACAGATGTCCGTCTGCGTATAGAATCGCGGCACTTCCCGTCCCGGCCCCACGCTCAGGCCCCCACGCATATTCGCCGGTCATCATGTTAATGCAAACAGGGAATCCCTGATTGTGTCCATGGCCGCAATATATGTAATCGCCGACAAGCAACATGCCTCCGTGATGATTTTGTAGCTTCTTGGCCTCGAGAAAATACTTCTCTTCGACTTCAAATTTCCCATCTCGCTGGTGGATTTGGATCAAAGCTGCGCCAGTACCGTACCCTGTACTGCAGAAGATGTAATCTCCTTTAACAATCGGTGTCGGAATATTGGCAGTGCTGTTGGCAATACGGTTGTAAATCCAGAGTAGTTTTCCGGATTCGCCGTCAACTCCGATAACACCCCGGCCGGTTAGCTGGACATATTGTTTACGCTCAGCTATTTCACTGATCACGATAGATGAGTACCCGGCTCCGTCCTGTCCGCGGTCTCCTACCTGCGGGGGCATTTCTGCAGACCAAAGAAGTTCACCGGAGTTTTTGTTGAGGGCTACCATTACCGCTGAATTGCCACCAGGTGTGCAGACCAGTTTTTCACCATCAATGACAGGGGATTCTGAATATCCCCATCCCGATTCCATACGGCCTTTGAAATCACTCGGAAAATTACGTTGCCAGGCAATCTCTCCATTGGCCGCCTTGACGCAAACTAGTTGACCGGAGTGAGTGAGTCCGTAGACGAGGTCGCCATCAACAGTTGGGGTGCAATTGGGGTTGGCTCCAGCCCCCATATCGGCTTCCCAGATGATTTCGCCGGTTTTAGTGCTGAGCGCGATCATCATCGTTGTCCCATCTTTTTTACCCATGGTGTAAATTCTGCCGTCAGAGACAGCTACACTAGAGAATCCGCTGCCGAGTCCTTTGACTTTCCAGGCCAGTTGAGGGCCGCCGTCGGCCCACTGAGACTGAAGTCCAGTTTCGGCGGACAAGCCGTCACGTGATGGCCCTCGCCAACCTGTCCAGTTACCTTGGGTGGCCTCTTTTTTTGCAGCAGGGGAAGGTTCGCCGTCAACGGCCAAAAGAGACGTACTTACGAACGCGATAGTCGCTAAACACCAAAGAGAAGGACGCATGATCGAGAGCTCACTAAGAGATGAAGATGTATAAATGAACCATTCATTATAATGGATTGAGTTAAGACATTCGAATTTGGACTCTTCTAATGTTAGCAAACCCCAGGGTCGCAACCCGTGCCACCACACATCGTATCCGGGTTCATGAGTCGTAGCAGTTCGTCATCAGGGACTAACTCATGCTGTATGTCACTGGCAAGGATTCCCTGTTCGATAAGATAGGCTACAATGTTTTCGCGTTCGGTAGGGCTCATCGTTTTTGGTGGGGAATGGGGCTTGTCGTGATTCGTCGCATGACACACCGTGTTTGCACTTAATTAAATATAGCAGGCATCCTATAGTGAAGGGCAGACACCTCTAGACTCTAACTTGTGATTCACGACTCAGATTACATGGCGATTGTTCAGGAATTGACTCCGATGCCCGATGCCGAGGCCGTTTTTTTACGGATGGCGTCCTTACCTCATTGCCTGTTTCTTGATAGCGCCATGCGTCTGGAGAACCTCGGGCGGTATTCTTTTGTTTGTGCTGACCCGTTTCGGTATTTTGAAACCAAGCCTCGTACCCAGCATGAACTAAACGAACTGGAATCGCAGTGGAAAGAGTTGGCCGAAGATGTGAACGTGGAAACACTCGCTGGCTTACCGCCGTTTCAAGGAGGAGTAGCCGGCTTGTTTTCTTACGATCTGGGAGCCAGCCTGGAGTCGATTCCGGAGCCTCGTTGTGACGAATTTGAAGTGCCTTCGATGGCAGTTGGATTTTACGATGTGGTCGTGGCCTTTGATCATCACCAGCAGCGGGCCTGGCTGATCTCACAGGGGTTGCCGGAAAAAGAGCCAGTTGCCCGAGCAAATCGCGCACTTGAGCGGGTGGCGTTTTTTCAGCAATTATTGTCAGGTTCCGTTCCACCACGTACTCCCAAACCTGCCTCGAGTACAATTGCCAAAGAGGAGCTCGCTGAACAGTTTGAAATTCGGGGGAATTTAACGAGTAACTTCTCGAAAGAACATTACCTGAATGCTGTCCAAAAGTGCATCGATTATATATACGCCGGAGACATTTTTCAGGTGAATTTAAGCCAACGGCTGCTTCATCCGGCAACGACGGATTCAATTGATTTGTATATGCGGCTGCGTCATCGTAATCCCGCTACCTTTGCGGGGTATTTTGCTACGGATGAATTTGAAATTGTGAGTGCCTCCCCGGAACGGTTTCTTCAAGTCCGAGATTCTGTTGTCGAAGCCAGGCCGATCAAGGGGACTCGCGCACGTAGCCTGGTGCCTGAAGCGGATTTGTACGCTGCTCACGAATTGATGCAAAGTGAAAAGGATCGTGCAGAGAATGTAATGATCGTAGATTTGCTTCGAAATGATATTTCGCCAGTCTGTGATCCCGATAGTATCTATGTAAGTGACCTATGCCGGTTGGAGGTGTATCAGTTTGTCCAGCATTTGGTGAGCGTTGTTGAAGGTCGCTTGCATGACGATAAAACACCGTTTGATTTAATTCGTCAGGCTTTCCCCGGAGGCTCAATTACAGGGGCTCCCAAGGTACGCGCGATGGAGATTATTGCAGAATTGGAGCCTACCGCACGTGGACCGTATTGCGGTAGTTTGGGATATATTGGTTTTGATGGAACAATGGATCTGAGTATCCTCATTCGCACGATTACCGCCGGGAAGGGGTGGTGGCAGTTTCCGGTTGGCGGAGGTATTGTCGCTCAATCCAATCCGGAACGGGAATATGTTGAGACTTGGGAAAAAGCAACCGGTATGTTAAGAGCACTCGGTTAGCAGATATTCACTTGTTGGATTTGTGGAGTAGTTGCGATATTGATTTTATTAATCGATAACTATGATAGCTTTGTTCATAATCTCGGCCGGTATTTTCGCCGGCTGGGACAAGAAATTCGTGTCGTTCGGAATGACCGGATTACCGTGGACCAAATTCGGAGCCTGGCTCCAAGCGCGATTGTGATTTCACCGGGACCGTGTACTCCAGACTCTGCTGGTGTCAGTTTGGATGTTGTCCGTGAACTCGGAAGCGAATTTCCAATTTTGGGGGTCTGCTTAGGGCATCAGGCAATTGGGCAGGCTTATGGAGCCCGAGTCGTATTGGCAGAGAAGCCGGTACATGGTCGCAGTAGTCTCATTAACCATGACGGAAACGGCTTGTTTGAGGGGATGACTGAAGGGTTTGAAGCCTGCCGCTACCATTCGTTAGTAGTGGAGGCAGAGTCCTTGCCTGAGTGCTTGCAAAAGACCGCCTGGCTTGAAGATGGCACAGTCATGGGAATCCAGCATGAAAAACATGCAGTTGTGGGAATTCAATTTCACCCGGAATCTGTACTCACGGATAACGGTTTTAGAATTCTTGCAAAGTTCCTGAAAATGGCAGGGATTGATATCCGTGTTGAAATTCCGTCAACAGTTGATGAATGTAAGGGTGAAGTGTCAACGCGTTTTGCGACGCCGAATCGCCCAGTCACTTTTTAAGACTACGAAAAGAAAATGATTCTTGAAGCAATTGTGACCACTAGGCATGAAGATGGTAGTGCCAATGTTTCTCCAATGGGACCCGAAGTCTGTGATTCCGGGAATTGGACTGAATTTGTACTAAAGCCCTACACCTCGTCGAATACCTATATGAATTTGAAACGCGAAGGTAAGGGAGTATTACACATAACTGACGATGTATTGTTGCTTGCCAACGCGGCAATTAACGTATGGTCTCAGGAGCCTCGATTCTTAACATTGCCGAAAGTAGACGGGTATGTACTCGAAGCAGCCTGTCAGTGGTTCGAGTTCCAAGTGACGTCTCTGGATGATTCAGAACAACGCACTCGAATTGAGTGTGAGGTTACTGCGCAGGGAAAACTGAGAGAATTCTTTGGGTTTAACCGAGCCAAGCATGCTGTACTCGAAGCAGCGATTTTGGCAACGCGGACGAAATTTATCTCTTCCGGAGAAATTCTCCGTCAGATGAAACATTTGAAAGTCATTGTTGCAGCTCATATCGGCAACA
>PBCP01000115.1 GCA_002717145.1 Planctomycetaceae bacterium
CACGCGATCACCGCGACATCCAATGACAGTGCGGGTAATACGGGTGATGAGAGCGAAGAGCTAACGCTCGTTGTAGACCTGACACCGCCAGTTGTCACTATGACGGGGACGGGGGTCACGGTCGCGCACGGAGGCAGCTATACAGATCTTGGAGCGACGGCGTTGGATGCGGTTGACGGTGCTGTGACGGTTGAATTGACGCATTCGGTGGACACGGCTGTGGTTGGGGCATACACAGTGAGTTACTCAGCAATGGATACGGCGGGCAATACGGGTACAACAACACGGACAGTGACAGTGAAGGACCTGACGCCGCCAGTGATTACACTGACTGGGGCGGAGACGGTGGAACAGGAGGCGACTGTGGAATATGTGGATCTGGGAGCGAGCGCAAGTGATGTGCTGGATGGAACAGTTGTTGTTGTGGTGGATGATAGTTTGGTAGATGTGAGCATAGTAGGCACTTACACAGTAAGCTATAGCGCAACAGATGCGGCGGGAAACAAAACCACAAAGACAAGAACTGTAAACGTGAAAGACACCACACCACCGATCATTAGCTTGATTGGAAGTGAAACGGTAGTTGTTGAAGCGGGAAGCGATTACGTTGACGAGGGTGCGATGCTTGAAGATGCACTAGATGGAGTTATTAAGGATAAAATAGTCAAAACTGATAGTGTAAACACGATTAAACCGGGTACGTACTCGGTGAGATTTAACGCCATTGATGCCAATGGCAATTTGGCTGTTGAAGTAATTCGGACAGTAATTGTGGTGGATACAACTCCTCCGATAATAGTACTTAACGGCACAAAGGAAATGACACATTCTGCCGGCACGATATTCGGAGATTTGGGGGTTGTGGCAAATGATATAGTCGACGGAGATGTAACTAAAATCGTTAACGTGACCGGTAAAGTTAACAATATGGTTCCGGGTGATTATTATTTGGTTTATTCTGTTGAAGATAATGCGGGAAATCGGGCCCAGGAAGAAATGCGTCTGGTTCGCGTTATTGATGATGAACGACCTGAGATTACACTCATTGGTGAAGCTGTTCAAATTATTGAAGCAGGAACTGAATATTTAGATTCAGGTGCACTGGCTAATGATCTGATCGATGGAGATTTAACTGATTCAATAAAAGTTGATCTGAGTGAGGTCAACACGGAGAAGGTTGGATCTTATTTGGTGAAATATAATGTATTGGATAAATCCGAGAATGCGGCGACAGAAAAAGTTAGGGTGGTTAAGGTGGCAGATCGAACTCCACCAGTGATTTCACTACTTGGTCAAGCAGTTGTTTATCATGAAGCCGGAGAGGTGTACGTTGATGATGGGGTGTTTGCAACTGATAGTCTGGATGGGGATTTGACAAATCAAATTTCAGTGACTAGTTCTCTTAATTCTAATGCTGTCGGAATATATACTATACATTATTATGCAACTGACAGCGCTCAAAATGAATCCGAAGCAGTACGTTCAATTCATGTGGTTGATACGACTCCTCCTGGAATCACATTAATAGGCCCAGATGTTGTAGAAATTGAAGCAGGGGGAGAATACACAGAATTGGGGGCGATTGCCTCTGATTCAATCGATGGAACTATTACTGAAATGATCTCCATATCAGGGGGTGTTGATACGAATGTGCCGGGGAAATATGAGCTTGTTTATGCGGTTAAAGACTTTAGCGGTAATGAGGCAAAGCCAGAGATTAGAAAAATCATTGTTAATGACACGATTCCTCCTGTTCTGGAATTATTAGGAAAATTAACGATGACGCACGAAGCATCTGTAAAATTCGTGGATCCCGGATATATTGCCACTGATATTGTCGACGGGAATGTTACGTCTAATGTCAAGGTAGAGGGGGTAGTAGATATTTCTAAGGTTGGTGATTACACGATTATTTATCATGTGACAGACGACTCTGGGAATAAATCAGTACTGGCAACGAGACGCGTAACAGTGAAAGACACTGAATCGCCTCAAATCACACTGATAGGTGAAGAGTATTTGGAGATTGAGGCCGGTACTGAGTTTAGTGAAATCGGAGCGACAGCTACTGATCGATTCGAGGGCGACGTCAGCACCAGAATCAAAGTAGAGTCTAATGTTAATATCAATTACCCCGGTCTGTATTCAGTGCGTTATAATGTAACTGATGAATCGGGGAATTCCGCTATTGAATCTGTGCGCTTGGTTAAGGTAGTTGATTCTACTGGGCCGGAAATAACGATGATAGGTGATACCGCGGTGACTGTCCCGTATGGAGTAGAGTTTTTAGACCCTGGAGCTACTGCGTTTGATATTGTGGATGGAGATGTAAGTGAAAATATTACTGTACTGACCACTGTTGATACGGGAAACATCGGAATTTATCAAATACGATATTCGGTGGTCGACGAAGCGGGTAACCTTGGGCAAGATGAAGTTCGAATTGTTACAGTTAAAGACCTAACGCCACCTACGGTTGAGTTAATTGGGAGCAATCGTGTAATAATATTGGAAGGGAGTGACTATGTAGATTTAGGAGCGGTAGCTATCGATAATTTGGACGGAGATATTAGCGATACAATCATCGCGGAGAGCAACGTGGACACATCCTCCCCTGGGTTATATTTTGTAAAGTATAAAGCTAAGGATGCGCATGGAAATAAATCACCAGAAATTATTAGGGAAGTGGTGGTTAGGGACAGTACGCCGCCGATGCTACATCTTATTGGAGAGGCAACGGTATACTTGGAAGCAGGGAGTGCTTACTCAGATGAAGGTGCCACAGCTATAGATTTAGTTGATGGCAACTTATCCGAAAATATAGAAGTGGATATTCCAAGTGGAATAATTGCGCCTGGGGAGTATTATGTAAAATACGATGTCAGTGACCTAAGTGGGAATCGGGCAGATCAATTAATAAGAATAATTGTTGTTCAAGATACGATATCTCCTGTCATGCAATTGAAAGGGGAAGCAATAGTGTATGTAGAGGCAGGACGGGAATATGTGGATGAAGGAGTATCTGCTACGGATTCATTTGAAGGAGATCTATCTGCAAAGGCAATAGTTAGCAATCCGGTTGATAGTAGGGAAATAGGGAGCTATGAAGTTACGTATAATGTGGCAGATGCAAGTGGTAACAAGGCGGTAGAATTATCACGAATCGTGAATGTACGGGATACAATTCGCCCTGTGTTGACACTTGTCGGTCAATTAGAAATAGAAATTGAAGTAGGAAAGGACTATACAGATGCGGGAGCGACGGCGTTAGATTCATTCGAGGGTAATTTAACACCGGAAATCGAGGTTGTAAATCGCGTAAAAACTGGAATTCCGGGTAAATACTTAGTGCTGTATAATGTGGCTGATAGCACCGGTAATATCGCGGAACAATTGGTGCGCCATGTGGTTGTAGTTGACCGCACACCGCCAGTTATTTCGCTAATTGGGGATTCAGTTATAAAGCAAGAACTGAATGAGCCGTATACCGACCCGGGCGTGGAAGTGGTTGATAATGTTGATGGAGATTTAACAGATTCACTTGATGTGCAAAATTTGGTAGATATAAATGAAATCGGATCCTATGAAATAAAATATAATGTTTCTGATAGTAGCGGTAATAAGGCAGCGGAAATGATTCGTATTGTGGTTGTTGGTGATACCGGGCAACCAGTGATTGAATTGACCGGTGGTCAATTTGTTATTGTAGAGGCTGGTATCCCTTATGAAGAACCTGGATACATTGCTGTTGACAAGGTGGACGGGGATCTAACTGATAATGTTGAAATAAACGGCGAGGTTGACACATCCGTCCTTTCTTCTTACCAGCTAACATATAACGTTAAAGACTCGAATGGTAACGCAGCTATCGAGATTGAGCGTACAGTCAAGGTTTTAGACACAACTCCTCCAAAAGTTACTTTAAAGGGGCCAAGTCGTATAAAGTTAGAACTTGGGAGTGTCTATGTTGATGAAGGTGCGGAAGCGACGGATGGTTTTGAGGGTAATGTAACAACAAGTATATTGACTAAGAGCAGCGTGGATCTCACTAAACCAGGTGAATATGAAATTGTCTTTACAGTTGAGGATTCAAGTGGAAACGCAGCAAAACCAGTAACGAGAAAGTTAGAGGTTGTAGATACAACGCCTCCGGTTATACGACTAACGGGAGAAGAACTGGTATATGTTGAGGCCGGTGGGCAATTTGTTGAAGAAGGCGCGGTGGTCGTTGATCATGTAATCGGCGATATTTCACACAAATTAAAAATTACAGGTGAAGTGAATACTGCAGTATTGGGTGAATACATACGTTCTTATTTTGCGGAAGATGAAAGCGGAAATAAGGCTAACACCGTAGAAAGGAAAATCATCATCGAAGACACTATTGAACCTGTAATTTTGCTGGAAGGGGGCGAGGAATTAGTAATCGAGGCGGGTGGTGAATTTACGGATCCCGGGGCGAGAGCAATTGATTCATTTGAGGGTGATGTAAGTGATAAGTTAACGGTTTCAGGAACAGTTAATGTAGAGAAATATGGAGAATATTTGCTGACTTATGTCGTGGTGGACAGTGAAGGGAATAGGGCAGAATCAATTCGAAAAGTTATCGTTAGGGATACTGTACCGCCGATATTAACCCTTTTCGGGAAAGGGGAATACTTAATAACTAAAGGGCAAGTTTTTACAGAGCCAGGATTTGAGGCATTTGATTTGGTTGATGGCAATTTATCGCCTTCAGTAAAAATAGATGGTAGAGTAAATACATCCCAATCAGGCGATTACGAACTGATTTATTCAGTGCGAGATAAGGCGGGAAATGAAGCGGCCGGTAAGAAACGTATTGTTAAAGTTCAAGGCGATAATATCCCGCCACTTATTCGACTTGTAGGGAATGCTAAGGTGTTTGTGGAGGCGGGATCCTCTTACGATGATCAGGGTGCCACGGCAATCGATCAACTTGATGGAGATGTTACCGGCTTATTAGTCATAGTTAACGAAGTGGATGTATTTACACCTAATAAATATAGAGTTTCTTACGATGTGAAAGATTATGATGGCAACGCATCTGAAACGGTTTATAGAGAGGTTGAAGTCGCAGACACTATACCACCGGTGATTTCTTTGGAAGGGGAGTCTACTATCGTTCTCGAGATTGGGGAGGAATACATAGAGCCTGGATATCTTGCAAAAGATTCTTTTTATGGCGACTTGCAAGATGCTGTAGTTGTTGATCACGAGATAGATATTCACAAAAAAGGGCAGTATATCGTAACTTACAATGTTTCAGACGCTTCGGGCAATAGAGCGGCAGAAGCTAGTCGAATCGTTATGGTAGGAGATACGGGATCGCCAATCATCAAATTAATTGGAGATTCATTCGTTGTGATGGAGGGTGGTGTTGAATATATTGACGATGGCGCTACTGCTGAAGATCGTGTTGATGGGGATTTGACTGGTAAGATTACCGTTACAAGTAATGTTGATGCATTCAAAGCGGGTACTTATTATGTTAAATATGATGTAAAAGATGCTCAGGGCAATGCTGCTTTACAGGTTGTGAGAACCGTAAAAATTGAAGACAATCAACCGCCTGTAATTAAGTTAATAGAGGGTGATATTATTAGAGTTCAGGCTGGTTATGAGTTCCAGGATCCTGGCGTCATATTAACGGATAATTTAGACGATGACTTGGATAAAAAATTAACCATCGAAAGTACAGTAAACATGAGTATTCCCGGTGAATACTCAGTAATTTACTCGGTAAAAGACCGGGTTGGCAACCAAGCTCAGAAGAAAGTTCGAGTAGTAAAAGTCTTGGACACTGAAGGCCCGATTTTGACTATTAAGGGTGACTCAATTGTAGAGTTAGAGGCAGGTGCTGAATATGTCGAGTTTGGAGTTGTGGCAACTGATAGGGTAGAGGGGGATGTATCGGCATCTGTTAAATCACTTGGAAATGTCAATGCTTCTGTTGTTGGAGTTTATAATATAATATACGTAGCACAAGATAGCCGAGGTAACGAATCAGAGAGTGTTATTCGACAAGTTGCTGTAGTGGACACGACTCCACCTGTTGTATCTCGCATCGAGCCTTTAGAAGTACAAGAAGAAAAAATGCTCCGAATTGATGTGCTAGCCAATGATAGTGGCCGAATAGACAGCGTTTTGAATTATGCACTTAGGGGGCACCCTGATGGCCTGCGTTTCTCAAGTGATCAATCGAATACGATTGAATGGATCCCATCAGAAGATCAAGGCTCTGGAACTTATGAGTTCGAGGTTTTGGTTTCTGACGGCAAGCACGTATCGGTGCGGAAAATAATGATAAATGTCAAGGAAGTTAATGCATCTCCCGTAGCCCTTCATTCTGAGGTCGAAACCAAAGAAGATTTGCAGGTAATGATCGAGTTAAAGGGATTTGACGCTGAAGGCTCTGTGTTGACTTATGAAGTAGTGGATTCGCCGCAGTGGGGCGAACTCGTCGGGGCTGGTAGTATGAAGACTTACGTGCCGGATAAGGACTTCAACGGTGAGGACGCTTTTACTTTCAAGGTTTCCGACGGAGAACTTCAGTCTAGTTTGGCAAAAGTTAAAATAATGGTTCTTCCTCTACAGGATTTACCTCAGATATCTTTTGTGAACCCATTGGTGGGGGCCTTTGAGGATAAGTTGTTTACGATTAGCCATTCTGAATTAATAGAGGCATCTGATGCGCATGATGTTGACGGGGATGATATTGTGTTTGTACTTAATAAGCCAACTATTGGAGAATTTCGAGATACCGAAGGTAGAGTAATCGATGGGGTTCGATTGGGCGTTGGCAAATCTGTCAATTGGTTGCCCCCTGTTGATCAATACGGAGATTTAAAAGCTTTTAGCATGACTGTTGCCGATGCGCTTGGCCAAACGGAGAGGCGAGTGCCTGTTGAGATAAAAGTAGAAAGTGTCCCAGACGATCCAGTGGTAACTTGGGTTGCGCCCAGTGCAATAAATTATGGAACACCGCTTGGCCAAGTTCAGTTAAATGCTATTGCTAATGTTCCTGGAGTATTCGAATACAATCCGGGCTTGGGAGAGTTGCTAAAGGCAGGTAAAGGCCAGTCATTAAGGCTAACGTTCATACCTGATAACAAAGAAGATTATAATACGGTTGAAAGCAGAACATCGATAGATGTGGAGTTGGCTAAGCCAGAGTTAATCTGGTTTAAGCCAAGTGATATTGACGCGGGCACCGAATTGAGCGAAATACAATTGAACGCGAAAGCAGGTGTTAGTGGTGTTTTTGATTATGATCCGCCAATTGGTACTACATTTGAGGTAAACGAAGGTGAACAATTTAGCGTGCATCCTCTTACAGTTAAATTTACGCCTGAAGATCAATCGAATTATTTAACCGTTCAAGCTGAGGTTAATATTACTGTTCTACCGCGAACTCCGGAAAATGACACTCCAAGCATTCTGATACAACCATCAACTGTGCAGGCATTGATCGGGAGCGATGCGCAGTTAAGCGTTTCTGCAATAGGGTTAAAACCATTAAAGTACCAATGGTCTAGAGACGGGGAGGAGATTGAAGGTGCTAATGAACCATTGTTCAAATTAAGCAAAATAAAATCAACAGATTCCGGCCTTTATCAGGTAGAGATTAGTAACAATCTGGGGACG
Organism: Planctomycetaceae bacterium; assembly: GCA_002717145.1. Lineage (GTDB taxonomy): Bacteria > Planctomycetota > Planctomycetia > Pirellulales > Pirellulaceae > UBA721. The sequence goes on from PBCP01000115.1 coordinate 7,666, forward strand.
GTAAGAAGTAAAAATGTTTCTGTTAGTGTTATCGAACCCCCGGTTCTTGAAGGTGGCTTAGATTCAGTGACAGTGGATTTAGGGGGGGCTCATAAGTATGTCCTTATGGTCAGCGGAACTGAGCCGATCACTGTTGACTGGTTCAAGAACGGAGTATTAATGAGTGGTCGTAATGAGAAAGTTTTAGACCTCTCGCCGATCGATAGAAAACATGCCGGGAAATACCATGTCCGTTTGCGAAATCCAGGGGGCGAATATGTCAGTGATCCGGTTGTAGTGTCATTGAATCTTCCTGTCGAACTGGTCAACGGGTTAACGGATCAAACAGTTAGGGTGGGAACTGATTTAACTCTGGGGGTTGAAGTTGCGGGGGCGCAACCATTTGCTTACAAATGGTTTTTTAATGACAAAGAAATCCCTGACGTAATTGGCGAATCGTTATCGTTGAATTCGATTCGTGAACTTCAAAAAGGAATATATGCAGTTGAGGTTAGTAATCAACTGGGCAAAGTGCGGAGTGAGGCTGAAATAATTGTAAATCAAGGGCCGAAATTTACGCGTCACCCGTTGGGACAATCTGTTAATAAAGGTGGCAGTATTAAATTTAGCGCAGCGGTTTCAGGATCGAAACCCATGTATTATCAGTGGTATTTCAATGGAAAAAAAATTCAGGGAATGGAGACTCCTGAGTTGGCGCTGTATGAAGTCGGGACAGAAAATGTAGGACTTTATGTATTAAAAGCCAAAAATGATGCAGGGGAAACCGAGAGTGATCCGGCTCGTTTGTCTGTTAATCTCCCACTTCATCTGGATTCAGATTTAAGTGATATTGTCGCCGTTGTTGGGAGCGGGGCGAAATTTAGCGTCGAAGTGAGTGGTACTGATCCGAAATATAGATGGTTTCATAATGGTGAGTTGATCGAGGGTGGTGATGGGAATGTTTTATTAATGACGGATTTGAACTTGAACGATGGTGGACAATACTGGGTGGAAATTACAAATCCAGCGGGAACGATTAGGAGTGCAATAAAAACGTTGGACGTCGTAGCTTTACCGGTGGTTTCAGAAAACCCGAAAAGTGCGCGAGTTGAAATAGGCAGTCAGGCGTCGTTCAGCGTAATCGCCTCAGGAAGTAAACCGTTCGAGTATCAATGGTACAAGAATGGTGTGATGTTAAATGGCGAGACCAACTCAGAATTGATGATCGACAACATTTCGGGCGATGATCAGGGTGGATATACCGTGGTTGTTTCTAACCGTGGAGGAAATGTGGAAAGCAAAGTTGCATCTTTGGTTGTGTTATTGCCGGTGGACATCGTTGAAGATGTCAAAGACCTGACCGTGCGAGAAGGGGCGATCGCTAGGTTTGAAGTTGAGGTGACTGGTACCAGTCCGTTTAACTACCAATGGTTTTACGGCGGTATCCCAATTGAAGATGCGATAGACCCGATATACGAAATCGGAATCGTGAGTAATGATGACCGGGGTCTTTATTCTGTTGAAGTTCAAAATGAACTCGGTCGTATACGTAGTAGAGAGGCTAAATTGAATGTAAGTGTCACACCAAAAATTATTAGTGACATTGAAGATCAAAGAGTGCTCGTTGGTAGTGTCTTGACTCTTCAAGCAAGTGCCAGTGGTACTGAGCCGTTAATTTATAATTGGTACCGCCAAGGTAAACTTTATCATAGCGGAGGCGCAGATTTAGTAATTCCGGATATCACTGCGTCTGATGCTGGGTTGTACCAAGTAGAGATCTCAAATGATGTGGGGAGTGTTCGAGGAGGGGTATTCGAAGTATCTGTAACAGAACCAGTCACAATTGTTTCACAACCAAAAGATTCGAGAGTGAACAACGGTTCTGTATCCGTGTTTGAAGTTGAGTCTGCGGGTACCGGGCCTTTTACCTACCAGTGGTATCATAACGGGCGAATCTTAACTGGAGAAACAGGTGAACAATATAGAATACTTGTAACCGAAGAATCCCATAGGGGAACATACGCTGTGGATGTTACGAACGATGCCGGAACTGTCCGCAGTTCAACGGCTGAATTGAAAGTGATACTGCCACCGACGATTTTTTCTCAGATTGAGCCATATACGGGTAAAGAAGGTGATCAATTCATATTAAGGGTCGGTGCAGCGGGGAGCGGGCCGCTTTCATACTATTGGTATAAAGGGGATGAATTAGTCAGCTCAGGAGAACAAACATTTTATCAGGTTGACACTGCTGATGCCAATGATTCGGGGAAATACTCAGTAATTGTAAAAAACACCGCAGGGGAAGAATCCAGTGTAAAAGTGGATGTGCTGATTAATCAGCCAATTGAAATTGTTCATCAACCCGAATCCATTCGCGTTATCAGTGGAGAAGGGGCTCAATTTCAGGTTGAAGTGATAGGGAGTCAGCCCATCAGGTATCAATGGCTGTTTAACAACATACTTATTTCAAATTCAAATTCACCTGAATTAATCTTGAATAATGTGAACAGTGTGCATGAAGGGAGTTATCAGGTAATCATTAGTAACCCTGCAGGAAGTTTGGTTAGCAATGAAGCGAAGTTATCAGTGGTTAAACCGGTAGTGATCTTAAATGAGCCAAAAGGTACAACCAAATTATTCGGCGAACCTTATGTGCTCAATGTTGCTGCAAGCGGCTCGGAACCTCTTAAATATCAATGGTTCAAGGATGGTCAGAAAATTACCGGTGCGAATGCCAAGGACTTGACATTCAGTGCACTGATTCCCAGTGATCACGGTGCCTATGAGGTTTCAGTTTCCAATGAGGCCGGAGCGAAAAGAAGTTCGCCCGTTCAAATCGTCGTACATGAGCCGATTACAGTTACGCAACAGCCAACGGATGCTCGTGTTATTGAAGGGGGAGGTGCTGTCTTTGAGGTGAAATCGATCGGGACTAAACCGATCCAGTACGAATGGCGCTTTAATGGTAAGGCAATAGAAGGGGCGTCCACATCTAAGTTAACTGTAACAGAGTCTGATAAGTCAAATGAAGGCACTTATCAGGTAATTATGAAAAATGCAGCGGGAGGGGCTGTTAGCGACGAAGTTAAATTAACTGTGGTGCAACCGGCGGTTATTCTGGAGGAACCAAAAGGGGGAACAAAACTGCTTGGCCAATCGCTGAACATAGGGATCATCGCCAGTGGTACTGAACCGCTGAAATATCAATGGTTCAAGGATGGTCAAGCCTTATCTTGGGGTGTTGGTGATTCCATCAGTTTCGAAGCGCTCGATCCAGTTGATGCGGGTATTTACAGTGTGAGCATCAGCAATGAGGCAGGCGAGGTGGTTAGCGCCGAAGCTGAGGTGGTGGTGCACGAGCCCATAATTATTACTCAACAGCCAAGTGAGGCTCGTGTGGTTGAAGGACAGAATGCTTCGTTTCAAATTAAAACTGTTGGAACTGCTCCAATTCTTTACGAGTGGCGATTTAATGGTGAAATAATTGAGGGTGAGACAGGAGCAAAGTTAAATATTTCAAATACAAACAAAGATAATGAGGGTGTTTATCAGGTTGTAATGACAAACCCAGCGGGAGGTGCTGTGAGTGAAGAAGTCAAGTTAACCGTAGTAGAGCCTGTGGTAATATTGAATGAGCCGGAGGGGGGAACTAAGCTGTTTGGCCAAGCGCTGAAATTATCCGTGGTGGCAAGTGGCTCAGAGCCTTTGGTTTATCAGTGGTACAAAGATGACAAATTGCTTGATGGGAGTCACACGGAATCAGTGATTATTGAATCGCTTGAATTAGAAAACGCAGGTATATATAGGGTTCGGATAAGTAATGAAGCTGGCGGTGTAATGAGTGCAGATGCCACGGTGGTGGTTCAACAACCGATTAGTATCACAAAACAACCCGTTGATGTTCGTGTTATAGAAGGTGAAAAAGCGGTATTCAAGGTCGAGGCAAACGGCACAAATCCAATTCAATACGAATGGCGATTTAATGGCGACAATCTTAAAGATGAAAATGATTCAGAATTGAGAATTACAGACACAAGCAAAGACAATGAAGGTGTTTACCAGATTGTTATGTCCAATCCTGCAGGGAGCGTTGTTAGTGAAGAGGTGAAATTGACGGTAGTTCAACCGGTGGTGATATTGGAGGAGCCAGAAGGGGCGACCAAACTGCTTGGCCAAGCGATCAAAATATCAGTCGCTGCAAGTGGTTCTGAACCATTGAATTACCAATGGTACAAAAATGATGCACTCCTACCTGATTACACTGATGCATCTTTGACATTCGAGTCTCTCACGTTGGGTGACGGGGGGGCATACAAAGTAAACATAAGTAATGAGGCCGGTGAAGTAGAGAGTGCCGAAGTAAATATTGTTGTTCATCAACCAATTTCAATTATTCATGAACCGGAAGAAGCGCGTGTAATTGACGGGGAAGAGGCGGTATTCAATGTGGAAGCAGCCGGGACAGCCCCGATTAAATATGAGTGGTTATTCAACAGTAAGGTGTTAAAGGGTCAGCACGGCCCAAAATTAACGATACAAGGGGCTAGTAAGGAAAATGAGGGTGTTTATCAGGTGATTATGACAAATCCAGCAGGAGGGGCGGTTAGTCAAGAAGCCAAACTCACAGTTGTCCAACCCATTAAAATTACAAAACAGCCTGCCTCGAATCTTGTGCTGCTTCAGAATGAATCCATTATATTGGAAGTGGTTGCGAGTGGCTCTCAACCCATTAAATATCAATGGTACCGCAATGAGACTTTAATTGACGGAGCAAATTCATTTCGTTTTGAAGTTTCGGAGGCATTGCCATCGCACAGCGGGGCATATAAATTGGTATTATCTAATGAAACGGGTGAGGTGGTCAGTGAATCCTCGGCTGTTAATGTTCTTGAGCCGGTAAAATTTGTAGAGATCCCCGAGCAGGTGCAGGTATTCCACGGAGAAAAGGCTACTTTAAACGTGTTAATTTCCGGCACTGAACCAATTAATTTGCAATGGATGTATGAAAATCAGCCGATTGAAGGAGCCGTTGGTAAAACTTTAACTATCAATAAAGTTAATGACTCCGATGCAGGAAGATATAGAGTGGTAGCAAGTAATTCTGCCGGAAAAGTCACAAGTCCAGAAATCCGATTGCTGATGCTAAAGCGCGCAATTATTACGAAATCACCAAAAGGAGATGAACTCCGAACGGGGGAAACTTTGTCAATGACGGTTGCTGCGAGCGGAACGGAGCCTTTAAAATACATATGGAAGCGGAACGGTGTGATACTTAATGAATTTGCTGGCTCAAATTTGGAGTTGCTAAATATCCAATCTGATGATGCTGGAGTTTATACAGTGGAAGTTTCTAATTTGGGTGGAGCTGTCAACAGTGATGAAGCGCTCGTTGTTGTGAACGAACCAATTTCATTCATTAGTGAGCCTGAAAATAAAATTATCCCTGCCGGGACGATTGCTCAATTTCATGTCAAAGTTACCGGATCTTCCCCAATTAGTTACCAATGGTTTAAAAATGGCGAAAAAATAACCGGGGCGATAAATGATGTGTATTCAATAGATAATGTAAGTATGGATGATTCAGGAGAATATCAAGTCCTTGTGACGAACCCTGCGGGTGAACTCCTCGGTCGAGGGGCTTCCCTCCGAGTCGCTCAACCGGTCAAAATTATCGCTCAGCCAGATGGCGCGAAAGTCCGTGAAGGACAACCCTGCGAGTTAATGGTTAGGGCGAGCGGAACAGGTCCCTTACATTACCAATGGTTCAAAAATGGTATAAGTATAGATGGTGAAAATATGCCGAAAATGATATTGAAGGAAACTTCCAAATTAGACTCAGGTGAATACCATGTTGTTATTGCGAATGAAGTTGGTGAGTTGACGAGTAACCGTGTAGAGGTTGATGTATTAATGCCGCCGAGCGTGGGTAAGTTGGACGAGTTGAAAGAAGTCTTTAAGGGGACGACTGTTTCGTTCACCGCTCCCGTATCAGGTTACGGTACATTTAATTATCAGTGGCTAAAAAACGGGGTCAACATACCCGGTGCCACAAACAAGACTCTAGTTTTGCAAAATGTAGCTGTCAGTGATTCGGGGATTTATAGCTTGAATGTTGGGAGTGAGGGCGGGGCCCTTTACAGCAACCCCATGAATTTCAGAGTTTTAACGGACGAATTATTGTTGGCTGATAATTATGATGGTTCAGTTACAGTAAAAGATTTTACAGGCGAAATTAGAGGTGGGAGCGAAGGGGCCACACCGGAAGATTTGGAGCCATTTCACGCAGGAAGTGAGCCGGTCACTTCTGTTTGGTTAAAATGGCAGGCGCCAGCAAGTGGCATAGCGACGTTTGATACTCGAGGTAGCAATTTTGACACCACACTAGGGGTTTATACTGGTGGTGCATTAGGAGAATTGACTGAACGCGTTTCCGATGCGGATTCTGGAGGATTTTTGACAAGTAGGGTGCGATTCAATACGGTCAAAGGGGAAATATATAGTATTGCCGTAGATGGTTTTAATGGGGCGACAGGTGACGTTGTTTTAAGCTGGTTGGTGGATGAAACTGAGGCTGTTTTGCCAGTGATTGTTTCACAGCCCGAAACGACAACAGGTGTTATTGGGCAAGCAGCGGAATTGGGGGTTGAATTGGAAGTGGAGACTGACGAGATCGAATACGCATGGTTTAAAGATGGAGAGATTATCCCGGATGAATCAACTAAACGTCTAGTTATAGAGCCGGTAAAACTTTCGGATGTTGGGGTTTATTTTGTTCGTACTACTTCAGGAGGCGAGAGTGTTTTAAGCGATGAGAAAAGATTACTTGTGCAATATGATAAAAACGCACCTGACGCCAATGTGAACACGAAATTAGATTTAGGGAATCTTTTTGGCGGTGGCAAGGCAGGAAGCGATACTGGTGAGAAAGAGGGCGACTTGATATTGGGAGGCTCAGATTTGATGCCTAGATTGATAGCAAAACTTAGAAGTATCGAAAAGAAACCCGGTGAATTTTCTTTCAGTGGCTCTACAGTCTACTCGACTACCGGAGCTGCTAAGGATCCAGGTGAGCCAAATCACGCGGGCAATACAGGCGGTGCGTCTGCTTGGACAACATTTACACCAACAGAGGAAGGAACGGCCAAATTGTCTACGGAAAATAGTGATTTCGATACAGTTTTAGCCATTTATAAAGTCGGTAACGGTGATGGTTGGGATGCGCTAGAAGAAGTTGCCAGCGATGATGATGGGGGAGAAGATGGAGAGGACAGTGAAGTTGTTTTCGAAGTAGAAGAGGGAGTCACTTATCTAGTGGCAGTGGATGGTACGGGCGGTGAAACAGGTACCGTTCAATTGAATCACGAATTAACTCAAACACCGGTAATCGATTCCTTAACTAAGAACGCAAACGGTTTGCTGGGAGGCTCAGTTAAACTCAATGTTGAGGCCAGAAGTCCGCTCGCGGATACGGAGTTAACTTATCAATGGAGGCGCGATGGGAATATTGTAGAAGGAGGTCTAGAAAGCGCTTTGGTGTTGCATGACCTAAAATATACAGATGCAGGTGATTATACAGTCGAGGTGAGTAGTTTCGCGGGATCTGTGGTGAGCGACGGAATTCCCGTAAGAGTTATTCAGCCGGTGAGCATCACGGAGCAACCATCGGATGCTACAGGCGTGATCGGAGGGAGTATCGTTTTGTCTGTTTCAGTAACTGGTGCTGACCCGATTTCTTACGAATGGAAACATGGGGGTGAAATCATTCCTGGAGATGGCGCCCGGACTTGCTAACAGTCCGGCCAATCTGGC